>NZ_CBFHJT010000009.1:9481-12155 GCF_965656025.1 Polaribacter sp. | reverse complement strand
TGGGTTTCTGGTATTACTTCTTCTACCACTACAAAAATCATTGCACCAGCTGCAAACGCTAATGCATAAGGTAAAATCGGTGTAAAAAATGATACTGCTAAAGCGCCTAAAACTGCTGCAACTGGTTCTACAATTGCAGATAACTGTCCGTACCAAAAACTTTTTAACCTACTAACTCCCTGTCTTCTTAGAGGCATTGCTACTGCAAAACCTTCTGGAAAATTCTGAATTCCAATACCGATTGCTAAAGAAATGGCAGCAATAATCATTTCTGTTTGCTCTACACCCACCAATGTAGAAGCTGCGCCAAATAAAACACCCACTGCTAAACCCTCTGGTATATTATGTAAGGTAATTGCCAAAACTAATAACGTAGATCGGTGTAATTCTGTCTTTACACCTTCTGCTTCACTTTTTTCGAAATTAATGTGTAAATGAGGTAAAATTTTATCCATTCCAAATAGAGATAAAGCCCCTAATGCGAAACCTATTGCAGCTGGTAAAACTTTTAAAAAACCTTCTCCAGGACTGTTTTCTATTGCAGGAGCTAACAAACTCCAAAAACTTGCAGCAACCATTACACCACCTGTAAAACCCAACATACCATCTAAAACAGCTCTGTTCATTTTTTTAAAGAAAAACACCAAAGCAGCACCTGCTGCTGTTAAACCCCAAGTAAAAAGTGAGGCATATAATGCCGCTAAAATAGGATGTTCTTTTCCGAACTCTACTAATTGATCAAATGTACTCATGATTTTTGAATATATAAATTGTTTGCAATTTTGTTAGAAATAGATAATTTTTTATTTTCTATTAAAATGGATAAAGAATTATCAAAATCTTCTTTCTCTAAAACTGTTATTTTTTTTCCTAAAGTGATGCCTTTTTTATCTAAAAACTGTAAAAATTCTGACGAAGAATCATCTACCCCAACACAGATACCACTTTCATTTTTTACTAAAGTTGATAGTAAACTTTTTTCGATGGTTTTTAAATTTCCATCTGAATCTGGTATTGGATCTCCATGAGGATCATGTGTTGGAAACCCTAAAAAACTATCTAACTGATTAATTAACTTAGCTGATTTAATATGTTCTAATTGTTCTGCAACATCATGCACTTCATCCCAAGAAAAATTTAATTTCTCTACTAAAAAAACTTCCCATAGCCGATGTTTTCTAACAATATTTGCAGCAGTTTTTGTACCAAAAATTGTTAAAGTTACTCCTTTATATTTTTTATAAATTAAAACTTTTTTTTCTGATAATTTTTTAATCATATCTGTAACAGAAGAAGCTTTTGTTTCTAATTGCTCTGCAATTGCATTGGTACTAATACCACCACTTGTAATTAATGCAAGGTGATAAATTGTTTTTAAATAATTCTCTTCAGAAAGTGTAAACATTATAAAAAATTATGATACAAAGATATACTTTTTATTTAAATGAAAACTTATTTTTAGACAAGTCTAAATTTTAATTTATATTTGCATAAAAATAAAATTATAATTAGTTAATGAAATTTCAATATTTATTAAGCATTCTTTTTATTTCTGTAGCAAGTTTCGGACAATCTTTATCTGGTAAAATAACCTCTACAAATGGCAACCCCATTCCTTTTGCATCTGTTTATATAAAAAATAGCACCATTGGAACTACTTCTAACATAAAAGGGATTTATCAACTAAAAAAACTTCCTAAAAAGGCAACTATAATTGTAAGTTATCAAGGTTATAGGAAAATTACGAAGACTATAAATTTTTTATCAACCGAAAAAAAAGTTTTAAACTTTACTTTAATTGAAGACCAATTAGGCTTAGAAGAAGTAGTAGTTACTGCTACAAGAAATAGAGTAGAAAGAAGAAAAACACCTGTGGTAGTTTCTACCATAAAACCAAGATTATTACAAGCTACACAATCACTATCTATGGCAGATGGTTTAAGTTATGCACCTGGTATTCGTGTAGAAACCAATTGCCAAAATTGTGGTTTTACCCAAGTGCGTTTAAATGGTTTGGGTGGTGGTTACACACAAGTTTTATTGAATAGCAGACCAGTGTTTACCTCTTTAATTGGTGTGTATGGTTTAGAGCAAATACCTACAAATATTATAGAACGAATAGAAGTGGTTAGAAGTGGCGGTTCTGCATTGTATGGTTCTAGTGCTATTGCAGGAACTGTAAATGTAATTACCAAAGACCCAATTTTAAATACGTGGGAAATTGGTTCAAACTTAGCTTTAATTGATGGCAATACCTCAGACAAAACATTAACGTTTAACAATTCTTTAGTAGCAGACGATTTAAATAGCGGAATTTCATTTTTTGGAAACTACAGAAAAAGGGATGCTTTTGATGCTAATGGAGATGGTTTTACAGAATTAGTGGCGTTAAAAAATACTACTGTAGGTGCAAACGCTTATATAAATCCCTCAGAAAAGAGTAAACTTTCTTTAAACTTAGCTTCTATTCAAGAATACAGAAGGGGAGGTAATAAGTTAGATTTAGCGCCGCAATTTACAGACATTACAGAAGAGCTTAACCATGATACGTTTATAGGTGGATTAGCCTATGAAGTCTACAGTAAAGATGATTCTGAAAAGTACCAAATATATACCTCTTTATCTCATACTGATAGAGAAAGTTATTATGGTGGTTTGGGTGGTGGTAACAGCA
>NZ_CBFHJT010000009.1:6963-9383 GCF_965656025.1 Polaribacter sp. | reverse complement strand
AAGCAAGACAGCATAACAGCAAACAATGCTTTTGGTACAACAAAAGATTTAGCTTGGGTAAATGGTGTACAGTTTACAAAATCATTTAAAAATAATGATGTAATTACTGTTGGGTCTGAATATAATCACACAAATACCAAAGATGAAATTTTAGGGTACAATCGTTTGATAGATCAAACTGTAAATTCTTTGGGATTATACGCACAATACGAATGGAAAATTTCCGATAAATTTACTGCATTAGTAGGAGCTAGATTTGACAATGTTGCAGTAGATGGTACTTATGCTGTTGGCAGCATTAATAGAGATGTAGATGTAAACCAAAATGCGTTTTCACCACGTTTAACGCTATCTTATCAATTTACAGAAGCTTTAAAATTTAGAGGTGGTTATGCCAGAGGTTTTAGAGCATCGCAAGCTTTTAATGAAGATTTACACATTTCTAGTGTTGGTGGTGAGCCAAGTTTTGTAATACTTTCAGACAATTTAAAAACCGAATATTCAAATGCTTTTACAGGTTCTTTTAATTACTCAAAAAACATCAACCTATTACAAATGGATTTACTTTTAGAGGGTTTTTACACGAACATAGAGAACCCATTTACACTGGTAAGTACAGGAGCCGTTTTATCAAATGGCTCTATTTTAGAGGAAGTTAGAAATGGTTCTGGTGCAAGTGTATATGGAACTAATTTTGAGTTTGGCGTTTCGCCAAATCCGAAACTACAATTTCAATTAGGTGGTACAATACAGAATGCAACTTATAATGATCCTCAAACTATTTTTGAAACAGATGGTACTGTTTTAGGTGAAACTGATATTGTTGTAAATAAATTTACGAGAACACCAGATTTCTATGGCTATTTTAACACAAGTTGGTTGCCAAATGAAAAATTTAATTTAGATCTAACAGGAACTTATACAGGCAGTATGATTGTGCCACTAGTAATAAGCAATACCGGTTTTTTAGAATTAAATGAAGTAAATTCATTTTTTGATGTAAATTTAAAATTAGAATCTCACATAGATTTTAGCAAAGATTTTATGACTACTTTTTCTGTAGGCGTTAAAAATATATTTAATAATTATCAAAATGATTTTGATGTGGGCCCAACAAGAGATTCTGATTATGTATATGGCCCAGGAGCACCAAGAACCTTTTTTATTGGTTTAAAATTTGGAAAATTACACTAAAATGAAAAAAACAGGGTATATTTTCTTATTTCTGTTTCTAGTTATATCAACTAAAATAACTGGACAAAACAGCAAAATTAACTGGATTTCTTTTCAGCAACTAGAAGATTCTTTAAAGATAAAACCCAAAAAAGTATTTATTTCTTTTTATGCAGATTGGTGTACCTATTGCAAAAAGATGGATAGAACTGCTTTTAAAAATAAAGAAGTTATCCATATTTTAAATTCAGAATATTATGCTATAAAAATGAATACAGAATCTAAAGAAACCATTTTTTTTGATGCAATAAAATATAGTAACAAACAACTTGAGAAAAGTAGAAGACCAACTCATGAAATTCCTCTTTTATTGGCAAAAAGAAAAGGTAAGCCATTTACATTACCTGTAAATTTAATTTTAGATAAAAACTTTAGAATTGTAAAAAGACGCTTTAACTATATTTCTCCTGAAGAAATGATTAAAATGTTGAAGGAGTTTTAAAACTAATTATCCCAAAGCCTTGGGTTTAGAGACCTGTTACCCAAACTATACACCAAACCAAAAGAGGCATATAAATGTGATCTTTGACTCTCGTAATTTGTAGGAGAAAGTTTATAAAGCAACTGCATATTTAAGCCAAACTTTGGCGAGAACCAAAAAGTAGTACCTCCACCAAAATTTGTAGTTGATGTAGGTCTAAGTGCACTTATAATACTACCTCCAACCACTAAATAAGGTACTACATTGTTTTCAGAAGTGCCAAAATCATAACGTATGGCTCCATCGAAAGTGGTATATTTTTGATTGTCTCCAATTGCAGTTGCAAAAGCCGCGTCTAAAGTAAAACCTTTAAAGATATATCTAGAAATATTTAACCTCGGACTTTGGTAGGCTAACTGACCTCCAACAACTTTACCAGCTTCAAGAGAATATTTGGCACCAGCAATACTAACTCCAAAAGACCATTTCTGATTTTCATTTTGAGCTTTAGACTGAAAAGAAAAAGCTACAATTGCTATGAGTATAAAAAATCTAAATTTCATATTTTGAGGGGATTAGTTAGCTTATAATAACTAAAATCGAACAAATATATTGTAATCTTTAATAAATTAAAACACTTAATGGGTTTTTATTGATATACATCTTACATTTGCACAAAACTTAGCAAGTTGAGTAAGCAGAATATTGTAAATCAATACCAAAAATCTGCGCTAGTAGCGCAGATAAATTCACAACTTCAACAAGA
>NZ_CBFHJT010000009.1:2312-6864 GCF_965656025.1 Polaribacter sp. | reverse complement strand
GTTGAGTAAGCAGAATATTGTAAATCAATACCAAAAATCTGCGCTAGTAGCGCAGATAAATTCACAACTTCAACAAGAGCAAAACCATTTTCAAATAAAGAATTTGGTGGGCTCTTCGTTGTCTTTTGTTATTTCAGAAACTTTTAAAAAAGCAGACAAACCTTATCTTTTAATTTTTAATGATAAAGAAGAAGCTGCCTATTATTTAAATGATTTAGAGCAACTTTTAGGCGATAAAAACGTTCTATTTTATCCTGGTTCTTACAGGAGACCTTATCAAATAGAAGAAACAGACAACGCCAATGTTTTATTGCGTTCTGAGGTTTTAAATAGAATAAATTCTAGAAAAAAACCTGCAGTTATTGTTACCTATCCAACTGCATTATTCGAAAAAGTAGTTACTAAAAAAGAACTTGAAAAAAGTACTTTAAAAGTAGCTGTTGGCGAGAATTTATCATTAGATTTTGTAAACGAAGTCTTATTTGAATATAAATTTAAACGGGTAGATTTTGTTACAGAACCTGGAGATTTTTCTGTAAGAGGTGGAATTATAGATGTGTTTTCTTTTTCTAACGATATCCCTTACAGAATTGAGTTTTTTGGTGATGAAATTGACAGCATTAGAACCTTTGACGTAGAAACGCAACTCTCTAAAGAGAAACTGAAAAAAGTTTCTATAATGCCCAATGTAGAAAATAAAACGCTTCAAGAAAACAGAGAAAGCTTTTTAAAATACATATCTTCTAAAACGGTTGTTTTTGTAAAAAATCAATCATTACTTACTGGTAATTTAGATAAGTTTTATAAAAAAGCAGAAGAAGCTTTTTCAACTTTATCTAAAGAAATAAAACATGCAAAACCTAACGAATTATTTTGTGATGGTAATTTCATAAAAAATCAATTACAAGATTTCACTCTCGTAAATTTTGGAACTTCTAATGCTTATGAAAATTCTGATGTTGTTTTTAACACACAACCTCAACCTTCTTTTAACAAAAAGTTTGATTTATTAATAGACAATTTAGAAGAATATCACAAAGCAGGTTTTACCAATTATATTTTTTGTGCTAACGATCAGCAGGCAAAACGTTTTCATGATATTTTTGATGATTCAGAGAAAAAAGTTCATTATGAAACCTTAGTTTTTCCTTTATACCAAGGTTTTGTAGATGTAGATACTAAATTGGTTTGTTATACAGATCATCAAATTTTTGAACGTTATCATAAATTCCGATTAAAAAATGGGTATGCTAAAAAGCAAGCCATTACTTTACAAGAACTAAACAAACTAGAAATTGGTGATTATGTGACACACATGGACCATGGAATTGGAAAATTTGGTGGTTTGCAAAAAATAGATGTTCAAGGAAAAAAGCAAGAAGCCATAAAACTGGTTTATGGAGAACGTGATATTTTGTACGTAAGCATCCACTCGCTTCACAAGATTTCTAAATTTAATGGTAAAGATGGAAAAGCACCAAAAATTTACAAATTAGGTTCTGGCGCTTGGAAAAAAATTAAACAAAAAACCAAAGCTAGAGTTAAGCATGTTGCGTTTAATTTAATTCAATTATACGCAAAAAGAAAGCTACAAAAAGGATTTGCATTTGGTCCAGACACACATATACAACACGAGTTAGAAGGTAGTTTTATGTACGAAGATACACCCGATCAATTTACAGCTACACAAGATGTAAAAATAGATATGGAAAAAGAACAACCTATGGACAGATTGGTTTGTGGTGATGTTGGTTTTGGTAAAACAGAAGTTGCTGTAAGAGCAGCTTTTAAAGCGGTTGATAATGGCAAACAAGTCGCTATTTTAGTACCAACAACTATTTTAGCTTTTCAACATTATCAAACGTTTACAGAGCGTTTAAAAGATTTTCCTATCAAAATAGATTATTTAAATCGATTTAGAACAGCAAAACAAAAAACTGCCGCTATAGATGGCGTAAATAGTGGTGCTGTAGATATTATTATTGGCACGCATCAATTAACAAATCAACGTATAAAATTTAAAGATTTAGGGTTGTTAATTATTGATGAAGAGCAAAAATTTGGTGTAGCTGTTAAAGATAAATTAAAAACTTTAAAAGAGAATGTTGATACATTAACGTTAACTGCAACACCAATCCCAAGAACTTTACAATTTAGTTTAATGGCTGCTAGAGATTTATCAGTCATAAAAACACCTCCACCCAACAGACACCCTATAGAAAGTCATGTAATTCGTTTTGGAGAAGAAACGATTAGAGACGCTATTTCTTATGAAATTTCTAGAGGAGGACAGGTTTTCTTTATTCATAATAGAATAGAAAACATTAAAGAAGTTGCTGGTTTGTTGCAACGTCTAATACCTTCTGCAAAAATTGGCATTGGGCATGGACAAATGGAAGGTAAAAAACTAGAAGAGCTAATGCTCGGTTTTATGAATGGTGAATTTGATGTTTTGGTATCTACCACAATTATAGAAAGTGGTTTAGATGTACCAAATGCCAATACCATTTTTATTAATAATGCTAATAATTTTGGTTTGAGTGATTTACATCAAATGAGAGGTAGAGTTGGGCGATCTAACAAAAAAGCATTCTGTTATTTTATAACACCACCTTATCATATGATGACAGATGATGCTAGAAAACGTATAGAAGCGCTCGTTTTATTTTCTGATTTAGGTAGCGGAATTAACATTGCCATGAAAGATTTAGAAATACGTGGGGCTGGAGATTTATTAGGTGGCGAACAAAGTGGTTTTATCAATGATATTGGATTTGATACCTATCAAAAAATATTACAAGAAGCCATAGAAGAGTTGAAAGAAAATGAGTTTAAAGAATTGTATCCAACAGATAATTCTAAGCCAAAAGAGTTTGTAAAAGAAGTACAAATAGATACTGATTTTGAAATTTTATTTCCTGATGATTATGTAAATTCAGTAACAGAAAGGTTGAGTTTGTACGAAAAACTATCTGACTTAAAAAACAATGAAGAATTACAAACTTTTGAAACTGAAATTATAGACAGGTTTGGAGAAATACCAACTCAGGTAGAAGATTTATTAGATTCTGTAAGAATAAAATGGTTGGCAAAAGAATTAGGTTTAGAAAAAATCATTTTAAAACAAAAAAGAATGATTGGCTATTTTGTATCTGACCAACAAAGCGATTTTTACCAAACAGCCGCTTTTTCTAAAATGTTAAAATACGTGCAACAAAACCCTAAAAGTTGTGTAATGAAAGAGAAACAGACCAAAAACGGATTGCGTTTACTTATAACGTTTATAAAAATTGATACTGTAAAAAAGGCTTTACAGGTTTTACAAAATATATAGTTTAAAAAACCAACATGCAAAATAACTACGCCAAAAATTTATCAGTTTTACTTTTAGGAACCCTTTTTATAAGTACTTCTGGTGTTTTAGGAAGGTATATAGCAATGCCAGCAGAAGCTATTATTTTATGTAGAGCTTTTTTAGCAGCCATTTTTATTTATATTTTCTGCCGATTTAAAAAAATTGATTTAAAAATTAAATCTAGAAAAGATAAAGTTTCTTTCTTTTTAAGTGGCTTTTTAATGGGCGCACATTGGGTTACCTATTTTATTGCATTAAAGTTAAGCAATGTAGCTTTAGGAATGCTGTCTTTATTTACATACCCTATAATTACCGTTTTTCTAGAGCCTTTTTTTTCGAAACAAAAAATTAGCGGCATTCATGTTTTTTTAGCCATTTTAGTATTAGTTGGTATCTCTATTTTAGTACCAGAATTTTCTATAGAAAATGATGATTTGAAAGGAATTCTCTTTGGAATTTTATCTGCTTTTTTCTATGCTGTTAGAAACTTATTGGTAAAAGAAGAAGTAAAAAAATACAATGGCAGTATGTTAATGTTGTATCAAATGATTGTAGTTACCATTTGTTTATTACCTGTTTTATTTTTTAGTGATTTTACAAACATTCAAAATCAATTACCTCTTTTGATATTAGTTGCTTTAATAACTACAGCAATTGGGCATACATTAATGGTGTATTCTTTAAAACATTTTTCTGCAACCACAGCAAGTATTATAAGCAGTATACAACCAATTTTTGGAATTTTAATTGCCTTTATTTTTGTAAATGAAATACCAAGTAAATCTACTTTTATTGGCGGAAGTTTGATTTTGATTACTGTGGTTATTGAGAGTTTACGGAATAAGAAGTGATTTAATTTTCTTTTATTAGTTTAGCCCAGATTGAGCTATTTGTTTGAAATCCTTTTTGCTTTTCAGCAAAAAGATTGAGTAGCGAAAGCTGGAAATAGCTTCTAAAAAAGATTACATCATAAATTTGAAATAAAACTTCTTGTTAAAACAATTCTTTATTACTAATATCTAAATAATTTCGCTTCACAAAAGCTAAAATTGTTTCTAAAATTTCACCCATATTTTGGCACTCTCTAAATTGAACATCTCCTACATATTGTACTAAATGTTTTTTTAAAAGTGCAATATTTTCTGGAAAGGAAATGGTATCGTTTTTCATGCATTTTATCAAACGAGCGGTTCTTCT
>NZ_CBFHJT010000009.1:0-2213 GCF_965656025.1 Polaribacter sp. | reverse complement strand
TGGTGTGGTAATCATTCTTTTGGCCATGTAAGAACGTTCTTCAATTTTATATTGTCTAATAGAATCGTTTCGTAATTTTCTACCAACCATTTCTATCATTTTAAAATTTTCTTTCATAAACTGAAGGTTGTATACTTTTAGGTTGCCTTCAAAAGATTGCTGATCAAAATCTATGGCTCTGATTTTATAAATAATATGGTCAAAATCGTGTGTAGGTGTAATTACATAATTATAGGAACGCATATCACCCAAAAGACGCACTAAACAACGCTCTTTAAATTTAACGAATTCTTTAGCCAACTGGGCTTTTTCTAGTTCTGTACAACTAGGTAAAATATCTCTAATAAAATCATCTCCCGGAATACCTGCAATATGTTCTTCTATTAAGGTGTCTCCATGTACCAAAAAATTCATACTATGAGGAGATAAAATATGTTCTAATTCTAGACCATAAATTCTAGAAGCATCTGCTTTTTTTACATAGAAATACGTAAAGTTATCGTTTAAAATATTTCTAATTTTTACTCTAAAAGGTTTCGAATTACCAAATGTACAATAGTCTATGGCATCTACACTTAAAAAAGGAATGGTTTCAACATTTCCATCTGAATGTAACCTAGCATACACTTGTTTTAAACTTCTATCTATTTCTACTCTGTCTGAATCTGAATAATAAGTTCTAACCCAAAGTGTATCTTCATCATTCTTGTCATATACAGTAACTGACCCTTGAAAACGCAATAAATCTTCATAATAAATAGAAATTTTTATATTTCTTTTATAGTTCCCTAAATAAGCATTAAGCATTTCATTTACAGGAAATGCTGGCTTTTTTTTAGACATCAATTTCTTTTCTACTGCCATCTTTTCTCTTGATTTTTATCAAAAATAAGAATATTTTAAGGATTTTATGTTGAAATAAATTTACGAAGGTTGTTTCTATAAATATTAGTTCTTGAAATTTAAATAATTTTACTATTTCAAACTTCTACCAAAATTACATCAATTCAAACATTTTACCTGGTAATGGTTTTAACAATCCTTTCATTTCCATTTGCAATAATATAGATGACAATTGAAACACAGGGATATTACATTCTAGAGAAATTACATCTAAAAACTGTGTCCCTTTTTCATGTAAAAAATCATGTATTTTTTGTTCGTTTTCTGTTAGATTTAAAAAGAGCTGTTTTTGAATGGGTTTGGATTTTTCTACAATGTCCCAATTCAACATTTTAACAATATCTTTTGCATTGGTTAGCAAATGTGCTTTGTTATTCTTTATTAAATTATTACATCCTTTACTATAAACATCTGTAGTTCTTCCTGGAACTGCAAATACATCTCTATTATAAGAATTTGCAATATCTGCAGTAACTAAAGAACCTCCTTTTTCTGCAGATTCTATTATAATAGTTGCTTTTGAGATGCCTGCTACTATTCTATTTCTTTTTAGAAAGTTTTCTCTTAAAGGTTGTTCTTCACTCCAAAATTCTGTAAAAAAGCCCCCATTTTCATTTACTTGATGAATGTATTTTTTATGTACTTTCGGGTAAATTTGTTCAAAACCATGTGCCAAAACCGCAATAGTTTGCAAGTTGTTTTTTATAGCTGCTTTGTGTGCACAAATGTCTGCACCATAAGCAAAACCACTTACAATTATTGGGTTATAAGTTGCCAATTCTTGTACTAAATTGTTACAAAAGTCACGACCATAAGAGCTTAAATTTCTTGTACCTACAATAGAAATTATGTTTTTGTTTTTTAGGTTGATGTTACCATCTTTAAACAATAAAATTGGACTGTCGATACAATTTTGAAGATTTACAGGATAATCATCTTCTAAAAAATAAGAATATTGAATTTTATTTTTACGAATATAAGCTAGTTCTTGCGTTGCTAATTTGGCGTTTTCGGCATCAAAAAGATGCTTTATAACATGAGACCCAATACCATTAATTTTTGCAAGCGTTGTTGGTTTTTCTTTAAATATCTCAGTGACATCTCCTACACTTACAATGAGTTTCTTTGCCAAAATATCGCCAACAGCCTTACTTTTTTGCAATCTTAATATGGCAAGTAATTTTTCTTCTTTCATCTTGTAACAATTGGTTACAAGATATAAAAAATGAATGATTATCTATAAATCATGTACCAAAAGACATTTAAATTCTAGTTAAAGTAGCTGTGCAATTATCTGTAGGGTCTTGAAA
>NZ_CBFHJT010000008.1:49855-55839 GCF_965656025.1 Polaribacter sp. | reverse complement strand
TCTACTGACGTTATTAGCATAAAACCTTATGTACAAGGTAAAATAAAAACACTTAATAAACATACATTTGTATTTATGCCAGATGAAAATCTGCAAGCAAATACAGCCTACACTGTTACTGTTAAATTACATAAAATCTATAAAAATATTGAGAGTAATTTTAAAGAATACACTTTTCAGTTTAAAACAATTGAGCCCAATTTTGGTATTCAAATACAAAATTTACAATCCTATTCTAAAGAATATCAGTATGTGGAAGGCGTTTTAAAATCTGCAGACATTATTTCATTAAAAAATGCAAAAAAGTTACTAGAAGCCAATCAGCAAAAGAATTCTAAAAATATTGTTTGGAACGAAACTTATCAAGAAAGCAAAATTTTTGATTTTAGAATTGATAGTATTCAGCGTTTAGTAGAAGATAGCGAGTTAGAAATATCTTGGGATGGAAAACCAATAAATGCTACTTCTAAAGGAGAAAACACAATTTTAATTCCTGGTAAAAACAACTTTAAAGTAGTTGATTTAAGTGTTGTAAATGCATCCAATCGGTACATTTCTATTAACTTTTCAGACGCCTTAAAAAAGCAACAAAATTTTGATGGTTTGGTAACTGTTCAAAATATAAAAGACCCACATTTTATAGTAAATGGAAATGAGTTAAAGGTATTTTCTGATACCAAATTTATAGGTAACATTTTGGTGTCAATTTTTGAGGGAATCAAAAATACAGAAGGCTATAAATTAAAAAAGCAATTCAGCGAAACTGTTACTTTTCAACAAAAAAAGCCACAAATAAGAGCTATTTCTAACGGAACTATTTTACCAAATTCTAATAATTTAAAATATAATTTCGAAGCCATAAATGTGCGTGAAGTAGATGTTAGAATCATAAAAATTTTCGAAGATAATGTATTGCAGTTTTTACAAGAAAACAATATTAATAGTAACAATAAATATGTACTAAAAAAAGTGGGTAGAAGAGTGGCTAAAAAAACAATTACGCTAATTAGTAATCCACAATTAAATACCCAAAAATGGAAAGCCTATAGTATAGATATTTCTAAAATGGTAGTAACAGAACCGGGTGCAATTTATAGAATTGAGCTAGATTTTAATAAAGATCAAACTTTTTATAATTGCAATTCAACTGCAACTTCTAAAGAAAATACAGACAATTATTACGAAAATTATAATGATTTTAATGAAATTGATAATGAAGATGAAAGAGAAGAATTGTATTGGGACAACAAACTATACGATTATAGAAACAGAAATTATAACTGGAGAGACAGAAAAAATGCATGTAAAGATTCCTACTACGTAAATAAAGGAATTGCACAAAACCTACTTGCGTCTAACATGGGTATAATCGCTAAAAAAGGTACAAATAACGAATACTTTTTTGCAGTAACCAATATCTTATCCACAAAACCAATTATTGGTGCAATTGTTAAGTTATACAATTATCAACAACAAGAAATTGTAGCCACAAGAACAGATACCCAAGGTTTTGTAAAAATAGAAAACTCAAAAAATGCAGCGTTTGCAATCGTTTCTAAAGGTAATAATTCTGGGTACATTCGTTTGTTTGATGGTAATTCTTTATCGCTAAGTAAATTTGATGTTTCTGGTACCAAAACCCAAAAAGGATTAAAAGGGTATTTGTATGGAGAACGTGGCGTTTGGAGACCAGGAGACTCCATTCATTTATCGTTTATTTTAAACGATGCTGCCAATAAATTACCTAAAAATCATCCTGTTAAATTAGAAGTTACAGACCCAAGTGGAAAGTTGATTTACAAAAATGTAACCACAGAAAATCTACATAATTTTTACAAATTTACAGTAACCACAATGCCCGAAGCAAAAACAGGCAATTACCAAGCAAAAGTTTCAGTGGGTGGCGCAAAGTTTTACAAGAATTTAAAAGTAGAAACTGTAAAACCAAATCGTTTAAAAATAAAAGTAGATTTTGATGATGAAATTTTGACCAATACAAAACCAATCAATGGAAGTTTAGAAGTGAAATGGTTGCATGGTACACCAGCAAAAAATATAAAAACAGAAATAAAAGCAAAAGTTTCTGCCACAAATTACAGTTTTAAAAACCATAGAGAGTATGTGTTTTCAGATCCTTCAAGAACATTTTCTACAGAAGAAATAAATATTTTTGAAGGTAAATTAAACGAAAACGGAACTGCAAAAATTAGTAGTAATTTAAAAGTAGGTAAAAATGCTCCTGGCATGTTAAATGTTCAATTTTTAGTAAGAGCGTTTGAAAATGGTGGCGATTTTTCTGTAGATGCTTTTACCAAAAAATACGCACCTTTTGCTGCTTTTGTAGGTTTAAAATCGCCTCAAGGGAATAGATATGGTTCGTTTTTTACGGATGAAAATCAGACATTTTCTGTGGTTTCTGTAGACGAAAAAGGAAATACACAACCCAATAGAACTTTAGAAGTTGAGTTATACCAAATTCATTGGCGATGGTGGTGGAGTTCATCTGAAGATAATTTATCTAGATATACTTCTAGCACTTATAATAAGTCTTACAAGACGTTTAAAATTAAAACAGATTCAAAAGGAAAAGGAAGTTTTAAAATTAATATTCCTGAAGAGGATAGAGGGCGTTTTTTAATACGAGTTATCGATAAAAAAAGTGGTCATGCCACAGGAAGAACAGCTTATTTCTACAAAAATTGGTGGCAAAATTCAACTTCAGGAGATAAGGAAGCTGCAAAAATGTTAGTTTTTTCTGCAGATAAAGAAAAGTACAATGTTGGCGAAACTGCAAAAATAACTTTTCCTTCTGGTAGCAAAGGTCGTGCTTTAGTTAGTATAGAAAATGGCACCAAAGTTTTAGAAACAAAATGGGTAGCAACCCAAAAAGGAACTACTTCTGTAGAGATTCCCATTAATAAAAATATGGCCCCAAATGTGTTTGTAAATATTTCTTTATTGCAGCCACATCAAGTTTCAGAAAACGATTTACCCATTCGTTTATTTGGTGTAATTCCTATTTTGGTAGCAGATAAAAACACCAAATTAGAGCCGCAAATTACCATGCCAAACGAGTTAAAACCTCAAAAAGAGTTTGCTGTAAAGGTATCTGAAAAAAACAACAAAGCAATGACCTACACTTTGGCAATTGTAGAAGAAGGGTTGTTAGATTTAACAAGATTTAAAACACCAAATGCTTACACTCAATTTTATGCTAGAGAAGCGTTGGGTGTAAAAACTTGGGATATTTTTGATGATGTAATTGGAGCCTATTCAGGAAGTATAGATCAAGTTTTTGCAATTGGTGGAGATGGAAGTTTGGCCAAAGCCAAAAACCAAAAAGCCAATAGATTTAAGCCGGTTGTAACCTATTTAGGACCTTTTTATTTAGATAAAAACGAAACTAAAACACACAAAATAACTTTACCAAATTATATTGGTTCTGTAAGAACAATGGTAGTTGCTGGCGATGTTAAAAATGAAGCGTTTGGAAATGCAGAAAAAGCAACTCCAGTTAAAAAACCATTAATGGTGTTGGCAACTTTACCCAGAAAATTATCACCTAAAGAAAAAGTTACCTTACCTGTTACCATTTTTGCCATGGATAAAAAGGTAAAAAATGTACAAATAACTGTAAAAACTTCAAACGGAATTCAAATAAAAGGCAACCAAACACAAACGCTAAATTTTGATAAACCTGATGAAAAAATGGTCTATTTTGAGTTGGATGTTTTAAAAGCAAATGGTATCAACACAATAGAAGTTATTGCTACTGGCAATGGAGAAAAATCTACGTATAAAGTCGAGTTAGATGTGGTAAATCCAAACCCAATTACATCTAAAATAATTGATAAAACTATCAAAGCAAATCAAACCCAAACCATCGATTTTACAACTTTTGGAGTTGCAGGTTCTAATCAGGCGATTTTAGAATTATCTACTATTCCGCAAATTAATTTTACGGGTAGGTTGCAGTATTTAATTCAATATCCACATGGTTGTGTAGAGCAAACTACATCTAGTGTTTTTCCTCAATTGTTTTTAACAGATTTGTTTGATTTATCTTCAGAAAAAAAATCAGAAATTCAAAAAAACATAGAAAAAGGAATTAAACGTTTGGGCAATTTTCAGAAAGCAAATGGTGGTTTAAGCTATTGGTTGGGTGAGAATTATGTAGATGATTGGGGTACAACTTATGCAGGTCATTTTATGTTAGAAGCTGCCAAAAAAGGATTTGTGTTGCCACTAACTTTTAAAAGTAATTTTATTAGATATCAAAAACAAGCTGCCAGAAATTGGCGCCCAAGTTACAGTAGTTATGCTAAAGATTTAGCGCAAGCTTACAGGTTATACACTTTGGCTTTAGCGGGTAGTGCAGATTTATCTGCGATGAACAGATTAAGGGAATTCAAACAAATTTCTAACGAAGCAAAATGGCGATTAGCAGCAGCCTATGCTTTGGTGGGGCAAAAAGAAGCCGCCAAAGAAATTATGCAAAAAGCCAATTTAAATTTTACAGGTTATAACTATTACAACTACGGTTCTGTAAACAGAAACAGAGCAATGGCATTAGAAACTTTATTAATTACAGGTAGTAAAAATGTAAAAGAGGTTTCAAAAAGTATTGCAAAAGAGTTGTCTTCTAACAGATGGATGAGCACGCAAACTACAGCATTCAGTTTGTTAGCAATTGGTAAAATGGTGGTAAAAAATGGCGGGAAATCCATACACTTAAAGTACACAAAAAATGGAAAAACGGAAGTTGTAAAAACCTCAAGTTCTATGATGCAAAGAGTTTTAAATGTTTCTGAAGGTCAAAATAGCATCACTTTACAAAATCAGGAAAATAATGTGGTTTTTGCAAGAATTATCAATAGTGGTAAACTTCCTTTAGGTGAAGAAATTTCTGAAAAAAGAGGTTTAAGTGTTACTGTAAATTATAAAGATTTAAAAGGAAAATCTATTGATATTAAAAAGCTAAAACAAGGGCAAGATTTTGTAGCTATAATCAAGGTAAGTAATCCTAAAAATGAAGCTGTAAAAAACATTGCACTTACACAAATATTTCCTTCTGGATGGGAAATTGTAAACACGCGTTTTACAGATTTTGGTAGTACAACAAAAAGCGAAGCTCGTTACACAGACATAAGAGACGATCGTGTAAATTTTTATTTCGATTTGAATAAAAGAAGGAATGGCTCAGAAACAAAAACTTTTACAGTATTGTTAAATGCAGCGTATTTAGGTACTTATTATTTACCAGGTGTTCAAGTAGAAGCGATGTATGATAATGATTATTTGGTAAAAACTAAAGGGAGTTGGGTTGAGGTTTTGAAGTAGTTTATAATTCCTGCAAGGTTTTAGAAACCTTGTAGGTATAAATCTGTAATTTATTAGTAATTAAAGTGGAAGAAAATACGGAACATAAACAAAGCTACAAGGTTTTAAAAACCTTGAAGGAGAAACATAAAAAGAAAATAATATTCGTTGTTTTTCTATTGATATGTTATGCTTTTTGTTTGCCAAAAAATTTGTTTACCAAGCCAACATCTACAGTAATAACTAGCAGCAATAATCAATTATTAGGTGCGTTAATTGCAGATGATGGTCAGTGGCGTTTTCCTCAAAATGATAGTGTACCAAACAAATTTAAAACCTGTTTAATTCAGTTTGAAGACGAATATTTTTACAAACACCCAGGTTTTAATCCAATTTCAATTTTTAATGCAATAAAACAGAACCTAAAAGCAGGAAAAGTAGTAAGAGGAGGAAGTACTATTACACAACAAGTAATAAGGTTAAGCAGAGATAATAGAGACAGAACCTATTTTGAAAAATTAAAAGAACTCATTTTAGCAACTCGTTTAGAGTTGCGTTTTTCTAAAGAAAAAATTATTGCATTTTGGAGTTCAAATGCGCCTTTTGGTGGAAATGTCGTGGGTTTAGATGCTGCTTCTTGGCGCTATTTTAATAGAAAATCTGCA
>NZ_CBFHJT010000008.1:47075-49757 GCF_965656025.1 Polaribacter sp. | reverse complement strand
TCAAATTACACCTCATTTGTTGCAGAAAATCAACAAACAAAAAAAAGGGCAATTTGTAAAAACTACTATCAATAAAAACCTACAAGAGCAAACAAATATGATTGTAAAAAACCATTACAATCAGCTAAATAAAAACGGAATTTACAATATTGCTGTTTTGGTTTTAGATGTAAAAACAAGAAAAGTGTTAAGTTATGTGGGTAATTCACCGACAGATAAAAAACATCAAAAAGATGTAGATGTTATAGACAAACCAAGAAGTACAGGTAGTGTTTTAAAACCCTTTTTGTATGCTGCTATGTTAGATGCAGGCGATTTGTTACCCAATACTTTAGTGGCAGATGTGCCTACCAATTTTGGTAGTTATCAGCCAGAAAATTTCGATAAAAAATATGCAGGTGCTATTGCTGCAAAATTAGCGTTATCTAAATCTTTAAATGTGCCTACTGTTAGAATGTTGCAAAGTTTTGGCTTAGAGAAATTTCATGATTATTTACAAAAATTACAACTTAAAAACCTACGCAAAAACCCTAATTATTATGGCTTAACATTGGCTTTAGGAGGTGCAGAAAGCAATCTTTGGGATTTAACAAAAAGCTATGCATCTATGGCATCAACCATAAATCATTATACAGGAAATTCTAGCAGATACTTTAAAAACGAATTTTTAGAACCCATTTTTTATGCTGATGAAAAAGTAGATTTTGGTAAAAAATCATCAGAAAAAATAATTTTTGATGCAGCTTCTATTTACTTAACTTTTGAGAGTTTAAAGGATGTAAATAGACCAAATGCAAATCAAAATTGGGATTTTTTTGATTCTTCTAAACAAATTGCATGGAAAACAGGTACTAGTTTTGGTTTTAGAGATGCTTGGGCAATTGGTGCCACCAAAGATTTTGTTGTGGGTGTTTGGGTTGGTAATGCAGATGGAGAAGGGAGACCTGGTTTGGTTGGTGTGCAAACGGCTGCCCCTATCTTGTTTGATGTGTTTGATAAATTATCAAAATCGGATTGGTTTGAAAAACCTTTTGATGAAATGACCAAAGTAGAAATTTGCACCAAAAGTGGTTACAGAGCCACAAGCATTTGCGAGGAAAAAACGAATGAATTCATACAAAACTCAGGTTTAAAAACAGCACCTTGTCCTTATCATGTTTTGGTAAATGTTGATGTTTCAGAAAATTATCAAATAAATACTTCTTGCGAAAACTTAGCAAATATCAAACTGAAATCTTGGTTTGTATTGCCACCTTTAATGGAATATTATTACAAAAAAAACAATCCTTTTTACAAACCTTTACCAAAGTTTAGAAGTGATTGTTTTGGCGAAATAAAAAATAGTATGAAGTTTATATATCCCACAGAAAAAACCACAGTTTACTTACCCAAAAACTTTGATGGTACAAAAAATGAACTTATTTTAAAAGTTGCACATGCCAACAAAAATGCAAAGTTATTTTGGTATGTAAACAATCAGTTTATAGCCACAACAAAAGAAAATCATAATTTGGCAATATCTTACAAAACAGGATTTTATAAAATATCTGTAACAGATAATTTTGGAAACGAAATAACACAAGAAATAAATGTAAAGAGTTAATTTGTTTAAAGTTAGATACTTGTATTTTAACTATAGAAACGAACCATTTATCGAAAAATAGCAAAATTCAAGAGGTATCAATCGTAATTTTATATCACCAAACAAAAAAATATAAATTATGGCTTTACAAATTTTACCACCAGATGCACATGAAACAATTGCAAACTCACCAATAGATAATCAATTAATATTTGTTATTTTAGGTTTGGCAATAGGTACTATAGTAATTTTGCAAGTAGCAAAATATTTAAACCATTTAAAAATTAATAAAACTACTATTTCTAAAGTAGAAAAACCAAGTTACACTTCTTAAGAATTAGATTTTTCTTAACAGAAAATCATACTTTTTTATTCATATTTGTAGACCAATTTATTTGGTTTACTATACATAAATCATTAAATTATTTGCATCAAATAGTTTTAATGATTTTTTTTAATTTATAAGTATGAAAATTTACCCAATAGAAACAGGAAATTTTAAGTTAGATGGTGGTGCCATGTTTGGGGTGGTTCCTAAAACCATTTGGCAAAAAACAAATCCTGCAGATGCCAATAATTTAATAGAAATGAGCATGCGTTGTATGCTTATAGAGGATGGTAATCGTTTAATTTTAATTGATACAGGTTTAGGCAATAAACAATCAGATAAGTTTTTTGGTTACTACTATTTATTTGGCGATTTTTCTTTAGATGCTTCCTTAAAAAAACTAGGTTTTCATAGAAATGATATTACAGATGTTTTTTTAACCCATTTACATTTTGATCATTGTGGAGGTGTAATCGAATGGAATGCCAACAAAACATTACTACAACCTGCATTTAAAAATGCAAAAGTTTGGTCTAATGATAAACATTGGAAATGGGCTACAGAACCAAATCCAAGAGAAAAAGCATCTTTTTTAAAAGAAAACATCAACCCTATAAAAGAAAACGGTCAGTTAGAATTTATACACAGCAATGCTGTAGACCAAATTGGTTTTGATGTGGTGTTTGTGGATGGGCATACAGAAAAACAAATGTTGCCCAAAATTACCTATCAAGATAAAACCCTTATTTTTATGGCAGATTTATTACCCACT
>NZ_CBFHJT010000008.1:43989-46977 GCF_965656025.1 Polaribacter sp. | reverse complement strand
TATTGGGCATATTCCTTTGCCTTATGTAATGGGGTATGATACTAGACCATTATTAACTATTAAAGAAAAAGCTGTGTTTTTAAATGAAGCGGCAGACAACAATTATTACCTTTTTTTAGAACACGATGCACACAATGAAATTTGCACAGTAAAACATACAGAAAAAGGAGTAAGATTAAACAAAACATACAAATTTACAGACCTATTTAACTAAGACAAAAGAAAGAAATGAACGTATTAAAACCAGTGATGTATTCAGCTGTAGCAGGCTTATTATTTGCAAGTTGTAAATCATCAATAACCACAATTCCAGTACCAAAAGGTACAGATACAGTAATAAATATTCCAGCAAAAAAAGAAAAATTATCAGAAGACGAGTTACATACTTGGAGCCATATGGATATGGAAACAGACTCTATTCCTGGGATGAGTATAGACAAAGCTTATCAGTTTTTAGAAGGTAAAAATGGTACCACAGTTATTGTTGCCATTGCAGATTCTGGTTCAGATATAGAGCATGAAGATTTAAAAGATGTTGTTTGGACCAATCCAAAAGAAATTGCGGGTAATAATATAGATGATGATAAAAATGGATATATAGATGATATCCATGGATGGAATTTTCTGGGAAGTAAAGATGGTACGATTGTAAATGCAGACCAATTAGAAATTACCAGAATTGTAAAGAGAGGAATGGAAAAATTTGGTGATAAAAAAGCATCAGAAATTTCTGAAAAAGATAAAGAAGACTATCAACAATACTTAAAATTAAAAGAAACTTTTGAAGCGAGAGCTGCAGAAAAAAAGACAGAAATAGAAAACTTAAAGAAAACTGCAGAAAGAATAAAACAAATAGAAGATAATTTTAACGATGTTAAAAAATTAGCAGGTACAGACAATTTAACGGTTGATGTTTTAAAAACCTTAAAACCATCAGACAATGTTATGGCTGCAAAAATTGCGGATGTAAATGGTCTTTTACAAAGAGGTATGTCAGAAAAAGGTTTATTAGACTATAAAAAACAATTATTAGATTATTTAAAAACACAAGATGGCGCAAAAAGTTACGATTTAGATTTTAACGCACGTCAATCTTTACCAGACGATTTATATGATATTAACGATAAATTTTACGGTAATAATAATGTAATTGGTTCAAAAGATTTAGAAAGTCATGGTACACACGTATCTGGTATTGTTGCAGCTTCTAGAAACAATGGCAAAGGTGTAAATGGTGTTGCAACCAATGTAAAAATTATGCCTGTTAGGGTTGTGCCAGATGGCGATGAGCATGATAAAGATGTAGCTTTAGGGATTAGATATGCTGTAGATAATGGTGCAAAAGTAATCAATACAAGTTTTGGTAAAGCATATTCACCAAATAAAGAATGGGTTTATGAGGCTATTAAATACGCAGCAAAAAATGATGTTCTAATTGTAAATGCAGCTGGTAATGATGGTAAAAATATTGATGTCGATAAAACATATCCAAACGACTCTAAAGATTTACTAAACGAAATTTCAGACAATGTATTAACTGTTGGAGCAATGAGTTTGTATTACGATGAAAAATTACCTGCAAACTTCTCTAATTATGGTAAAATAAATGTAGATGTTTTTGCACCTGGTGTAGATGTATATTCCACAATGCCAAAAGACGAATACGCACCCAACAGTGGTACTTCTATGGCTGCTCCTTCTGCTGCTGGTGTTGCAACTTTGGTACGTTCTTACTACCCACAATTATCTGCAAGTCAGGTAAAGCATATTTTAATGAATTCTGGTTTAAAAATTAATTTCGACGTTATAAAACCAGGTACTCAATCTAGAGAAAACCCAACAGGTATAAAAGTGCCTTTTTCAGATTTATCTGTTTCCGGTAGAGTTGTAAATGCCTATAATGCACTATTAATGGCAGACAGAATTGTAAACAGTAAAAAATAAATACTTAAAAAACAACGATAATTAAATCGTTGTTTTTTATTTTTATAACAAACTTAATCAATCTTATATATGAAAAAATTATTCCTTTTAGGTAGTATTGCATTGTTTTTTGCGGCTTGTGCACAAACAAAAGAAGTACCGTCTACAACAAATAAAGAAGCACCAAAATTTACAACGTATTGGCAACAGCATATAGATTATGCTATGGATATTGATGTAGATGCAGAAAAGCATCAATACAAAGGAATCCAAAAAGTTGTGTACACAAATAATTCTCCAGACCAATTAAACAAAGTGTATTATCACTTATATTTTAATGCCTTTCAACCTGGTTCTCAAATGGATGTTAGATCTTTAAATATTAAAGACCCAGATAGAAGAGTTAGAGATAGAATTAGCAAATTAAATGCGGATGAAATAGGGTATATTAAAGTAAAATCTTTAAAACAAAACGGAGCTGCTGTTTCTTATGAAACGGTTGGTACAATTTTAGAAGTTACCTTAAATAAACCTATAAAATCTGGAGAGAGTGTAACTTTTGATATGATTTTTGATGCACAAGTTCCTTTGCAAATACGAAGGTCTGGTAGAGATAGTAAAGAAGATATTGCGCTATCAATGGCACAATGGTATCCAAAAATGGCAGAATACGATTTTGAAGGATGGCACACACCACCTTATATTGCAAGAGAATTTCATGGAGTTTGGGGTAATTTTGATGTAAAAATTTCTATTGATAGAAATTACGTTGTTGGTGGTACTGGTTATTTACAAAATCCACAAGAAATTGGGCATGGTTATCAAGATAAAAGCAAGCCACTAAATGTACCAAATACAGACAAACTTACTTGGCATTTTAAAGCACCCAATGTACATGATTTTATGTGGGCAGCAGACCCAGAATACAAGCACGATATTTATACGATGAAAAATGGTATCGATTTACACTTTTTATTTAAGAAAAACTTAGACGCAAAATATTTACAAAACTGGAAAGATTTGCAGCCAAAAACGGCAGAATTAATGACTTATTTTTCTGAAAAT
>NZ_CBFHJT010000008.1:38767-43889 GCF_965656025.1 Polaribacter sp. | reverse complement strand
TAATTACCGGTAAAAGAAATTTTGGAAGTTTATTTGGTGTAACAGCTCACGAAATGGCACACACTTGGTTTCAGTTTTTGTTAGCAACTAACGAAAGCAAACATTCTTGGATGGATGAAGGTTTTACAAGTTATATATCTGGTAAAGCATCTGCAGAAATTATGAAAAGAGGAGGTAAAAACCCAAATGCAGGACCTTACAGAGGCTATAATTATATGGTTCAATCTGGTACAGAAGAGGTGTTAACAACCCATTCAGACAGATTTAATACAAATAGAGGCTATAGTTTTGCAGCCTACGGAAAAGGAAGTATGTTTTTAGCACAATTAGAATACATTATTGGCGAAGAAAATACAGCAAAAGGGCTTAAAAAATATTTTACAGATTTTAGTTTTAAACATCCAACACCAAATGATGTAAAACGCTCTATGGAAAAAGTTTCTGGTATTCATTTAGATTGGTATTTAAATGAATGGACGCAAACTTTACACACCATAGATTACGGTATTAAATCTGTAGTTGATAAAACGATTACTTTAGAAAGAATCGGACAAATGCCAATGCCAATAGATTTAGAGGTTACTTATACAGATGGTTCTAAAGAGAATTTTAATATTCCTTTAAGAATGATGAGAGGTCACAAACCAACAAAAGCAACCGTTTTAGAAGATTGGGGTTGGGCAATGCCAAACTATTCTTTTAAAGCTTCTAAAACCGTAAAATCTGTAGAAATTGATACCACAAAATTAATGGCAGACGTTAATTTAGATAATAATGTATTTGGTAAAAATTAGGATATCAATTCTTAAAAAAAAGCGAAGTTTTAAACTTCGCTTTTTTTTTGAATAAACTTTTTAAAATTTTAATGAATAAACTCTTCTATTCTTTCATTAGGGATAAAGCCTTTTAACATCAGTAAAAAACCAAATACTATTAAAATAACCCCCATTATTTTTTTTACTTTATAAATTACAAAGGGCGTCATTTTACTTTTTAATTGCTTTGCAAGTACAATTTTAATAATATCTGTTGTAAAATATCCAAGAATGATGACACCAAAATAAGAAAAAATTGCATTTTGATTCATATCTAAAGTAGGACCAATTACTAAAATAGTGCCCAGCCAAAATGCCAAAACACCAATATTAATAAAGTTTAAAAAAAAGCCTTTAAAAAATAGTTTTAAGTAGTTGTTTTTTATGGGGACTTCTACAATTTTAGAGGTTTCTATAGCGTCTTTTTTATTAGATTTATCTAGGTAAGTTATTACACCATAAATAATTAAAACGAGGCCTCCGATAAAAAAAAGTCTTGGGTCGTCTTTTATTTTTTCTAATAAAGATCTACTGCCATAATAGGCAATTAGTATAAAAGAAATATCGCCTAAAATAACCCCTATATCAAAAGCAATGGCTGCTCTTGCACCTTTTAAAATGCTGGTTTGTATCAGCATAAAAAAAACAGGTCCTATCATAAAAGCCATGAAAAAACCTATTAGAAAAGCATTTTTAAAGTCGTAAAAATCCATATTTAACAAAAATACGGAATTTTACACATCATCAAAATCAATTTTTAATTTTGCGGTGGTAGGATGTGCTTGACAAGTTAACACAAAACCATCTGCAACTTCGCCATCTGTTAAAATAGAATTCTTTGTCATTACAGCATTGCCTTCTGTAACTTTTGCCAAACAAGAACTGCAAACGCCTCCTTGACAAGAGTAAGGTGGGTCTAACTCGTTACGTAGACTTGCTGCCAAAACATTATCTGTTTGAGACATGGTAAAGGTAGTTTCTTCATCATCTAACATTACAGTTATTTCTGTGGTACCTTCTTTAATTTCGGCAACTGCATTTTCATCTTCAGTAACTGTAAATAGCTCGAAATAAATATTTTCATCAGTAAAATTAGCTTCTTTTAAAGTATTAGAAACGGTATGTATCATTTCTTCTGGGCCACACAAAAAGGCAGCATCAAAAGAAATATCTTTGTATTTATTTTTGATAAAAAAGTTGGTAAAAGGTTTGTCTATTCTACCAAACAACATGTTTTCTTGTTGTTCTCTACTACAAACAAATTCTAAGTTAAAATTATCGTATTCAATGTCTAGATCCAATAAGTCATCATAAAAAATAGTGTCTGCAATAGATTTGTTTCCATACACCAATGTAAAAGTAGCATTTGGTTGATTTTCTAAAACCGTTTTTACCATCGATAAAATTGGTGTAATACCAGAACCTGCAGCAAATGCAATATAGTTTTTATTCGCTTCTGGTTTTAGCTGAAATCTACCTTCTGGAGCAGAAATTTCAATTTCGTCACCAACTTTTAAATCTGAGGTTGCATAAACAGAAAAAGTACCATTTTCTACTTTTTTTACGGCTACTCTAATTTCGCCACTTTTTGGTGTAGAGCAAATAGAATATGCTCTTCTTAGCTCTTCACCTTTAATTACTTTTTGAAGCGTAATATATTGGCCTGCTGTAAAATTAAATTCTGATTTTAGATTTTCGGGAATGTTAAAAACAATAGAAACCGCGTTTGCGGTTTCTTGTTTTATTTCTTGTATGGTTACTTTATGAAATGTTGCCATTTTATATTTTTTTTGAAAATTTTTAGATTCGTTGGTTAAATTGCATTTCGCTTAAAATGATAAATAATAAATCATTTTTACCTTCAAGAGAAATCTAAAAAATTATACTAAATTCTTATCAATTAAATACTGTGCAATTTGAACAGTATTTGTTGCAGCACCTTTTCTAAGGTTATCAGCAACAATCCACAAATTTAAGGTATTTTCTTGAGATTCGTCACGTCTAATTCGCCCAACAAATACTTCATCTTTATTGTGCGCATTAATTGGCATTGGGTAAACGTTGTTGGCTAAATCATCCTCTACAATAACTCCTGGAGTTTCATTTAAAATTTGACGTACTTCAGCCAAATCAAAATCATTTTCGAACTGAACATTTACAGCTTCAGAATGTCCACCAGCTGTAGGAATTCTAACAGCAGTTGCAGTCACAGAAAAAGAATCGTCTCGTAAAATTTTCTTTGGTTCTTTTACTAGTTTCATTTCTTCTTTGGTGTAGCCATTTTCTAAGAAAATATCACAATGAGGTAAAGCATTTCTACCAATTTTATGTGGATAAGCCATTTCGCCCTCAATACCAGCTTCTTCATTATCTAATTGCTGTACTGCTTTTACACCTGTT
Source organism: Polaribacter sp. (assembly GCF_965656025.1). Taxonomy (GTDB): domain Bacteria; phylum Bacteroidota; class Bacteroidia; order Flavobacteriales; family Flavobacteriaceae; genus Polaribacter. The sequence goes on along the minus strand of NZ_CBFHJT010000008.1, from coordinate 40,674 downwards.
CCAGAAACAGACTGATAGGTAGAAATAACCACACGTTTCATTTTATACTTGATATGTAAAGGTGCCAAAGCCATTACTAACTGAATGGTAGAACAGTTTGGATTTGCAATAATTTTATCATCGGCAGTTAAAACATCACCATTAATTTCTGGTACAACCAATTTTTTTGTTGGATCCATTCTCCAAGCAGAAGAATTATCTATGACTGTAGTACCAACTTCTGCGAATTTTGGAGCCCATTCTAAAGAAGTATCTCCACCAGCAGAAAATAATGCTACATCTGGTTTTAAGCTTACAGCATCTTGTAAAGTAACTATGGTATAGTCATTTCCTTTATAAGATAATTTTTTACCAGCAGATCTTTCTGAAGCTACAGGAATTAATTCTGTAATTGGTAAATTACGTTCTTCTAAAACTTTTAACATTACTGTGCCAACCATTCCCGTTGCGCCAACTACTGCTATTTTCATCAGTTTAAATATTTTTTTTATTGATGCTGCAAAGATGCTAACAAAATAAATGCAAACCTTTTTTTTATTAAATATTTACCAAAATAATTTGTAATGTTTAAATTTCAACAAGTTGATATAATTTCTAAATAAAAAACCTTTCAATAATTTTTACTGAAAGGTTTCTGTTGTTGATAACTCAAATAGCTTAAGAAGCCATACTTAACTTGTGCTTTTTTAAATTTTGAGATTTGTTGATTGAGATTTTCATTAAAATGGATATTATTAAAGCTACCACAAATAAACCAGCAAATATGATTAAGGTGGTGTCTAAAGAGCCTGTTTTTTCTTTTACCAAATCGTAAATTGTTGGACCTATAACACCTGCTAAACCCCAAGCAGCTAAAACCATTCCGTGAATTGCACCTAATTGTTTAGTGCCAAATAAATCTCCCAAAAACGCTGGTAGCATTGCAAAACCACCTCCATACATGGTAATTACTGTAAATAAAATGATTAAGAATACACTTTCTACACCAATTTTTGGTAAGAAATAAAACGCTAAAATCTGGAAAGCAAAAAAGATAATAAAGGTATTTGCACGTCCTAAATAGTCAGATAAAGAAGACCAAGTAATTCTACCCAAACCATTAAAAACTCCTATAAAACCAACAATTGCTGCTGCTTGCATGGGTGTGTAACTCAATTTTTCTTGCATCATTGGGCTCGCTGCAGAAATAATGGCAATACCACAAGCTATATTGATAAACATCATCAGCCAGATATAATAAAAACGTGTCGATTGTAAGGATTCGTTGGCAGTAATATTGGATAAATCTTCTTTAATTAATTTTCCTTCTCCTTCATTATATCCTTCAGGAGCATAGCCTTCAGGAGGTCTTTCTATATATCTTGCAGATGATAAAATTAACACCATATAAATAACACCCAATACATAGAATGCATTAGAAACACCTACTGTATCAAATAATTTAGCCATAACAGGACCAAAAATTAAGGCTGCAAAACCAAAGCCCATAATTGCCATTCCTGTAGCCAAACCACGTTTGTCTGGAAACCATTTTACCAGCGTACTTACAGGTGTTATATACCCTAAACCTAAGCCAATACCACCAATAACTCCATAACATAAATAAAATAGCCATAAAGATTCTATTTGAACTGCCAAACCAGCACCTAAAATACCTACACCATAAAAAATACCTGCCGTGGTTCCGCTAATTTTTGGACCTACTTTTTCTACCCATCTTCCTAAAAATGCAGCAGATAAACCTAATAATAAAATAGCAATTTTAAAAGCCCATTTTATCACACTTCCTTCTACTTCAAATACATCTTTTACGGGGTTTGTCATTACAGAATAAGCATATACAGAGCCAATAGAAATATGGATTCCTACTGCTGATGCTGCAATGAGCCATCTGTTTTTTAATTTTT
>NZ_CBFHJT010000008.1:30115-38668 GCF_965656025.1 Polaribacter sp. | reverse complement strand
GTGAATTCATCATAAAATTCTTTAGTTAATTTTTACTTTTTTAAAGTAGTTACTCAATATGTTAGCTGCTGCATCCAACTCTTGTTGTGTGTTTTCTCTAGCATCTTTTAATTGATACTCCCAACCCAAAGCATCCCATTTATGGATACCTAATTTATGATAGGGCTGTAACTCTATTTGTTCTATGGTTTTATAATCTTTAAAATAATTACCTAGTTGATGTAATAATTTAGGTGTATTTGTAATTTCTGGAATTAACACATAACGCAACCACATTTTTTTACCTGATGCCTCTCTATGTTTGGCAAAATTGAATGTAGTTTCTTTGTTTTGTTTGCCTGTTATTTGCTGGAAACCTTCCTCTTTCATGTGTTTGATATCTAACATGATTAAATCTGTATATTGATCTAATAATTCAATTACAGGATGATTTAAAACACGACCATTGGTATCTAAATTGGTATGAATACCTTCTTCTTTTAAGCGTTTAAAGAATGGAATTAAATTGGTTGCTTGTAAAACAGGTTCTCCACCAGAAACAGTAACACCTCCTTCCTCACCAAAATAAGATTTCATTTGAATGGCTTTTTGCACCAAGTCTTCTACCTCATATTCTTCTCCTCCATGTGTGTCTATAGTATCTGGATTATGACAATACTGGCATTTTAATTTACAGCCTTGTAAAAAAATTACTAATCGAATTCCTGGACCATCATGTGTGCCAAAAGACTCTATAGAATGCACATTTAATATGTTTTCTTTTATTTTGATAACGAAAAATTTTAATTGAGAAAAAAAAGAGGATTCAAAAAAATACTTTTTGGAGCTTTTCTTTAAAAAGCAAACTCTAAAACGAGTAAATTTTATTTTTTGAATCCTCTGAATAAATACATAAAATACTACATAGATTCGTGGAATGAACGCGAAATAACTTCCATTTGTTGTTCTTTGGTTAATTTGATAAAATTAACAGCATATCCAGAAACTCTTATGGTTAATTGGGGGTGATTTTCTGGATGCTCCATAGCATCTAAGAGAGTTTCTTTATCTAAAACATTTACATTAAGGTGTTGTGCACCATGCTCAAAATAACCAGTTAAAGTTGCTGCTAAATTGTCTATTCTGTCTTCTTCTGTAGCTCCTAAAGATTTTGGTACAATAGAAAAAGTATTGGAAATACCATCTTGAGAATCTTTATAATCTATTTTTGCTACAGAGTTTAAAGATGCAATTGCACCATTAGTATCTCTACCATGCATTGGGTTTGCACCAGGTGCAAAAGCAACGCCTAAAGGTCTACCATCTGGTGTTGCCCCTGTTTTTTTACCATAAACTACGTTTGATGTAATGGTTAAAACGGACATAGTTGAGTCTGCATTTTTATACACTTTTAATTTTTTTAATTCATTGTTAAAATCTTCTACAGCATTGTGTGCAAAAACGTCTACTTTGTCATCATCATTTCCAAATTTTGGAAAATCGCCTTCAATTTTAAAATCTACAGTTAAACCTTCTTCGTTTCTAATTGGTTTTACTTTTGCGTATTTTATAGCAGATAAAGAATCTGCTACAATAGATAAACCAGCAATACCATAAGCAATATTAATTTGCGGATTGGTATCTATGAGTGCCATTTGTGCTTTTTCGTAGTAATACTTATCGTGCATGTAGTGAATGATGTTCATAGCATCATTATAAACACGTGCTACTTCTGTCATGGCGATTTTAAAGTTTTTCATCACTTTATCAAAATCTAGCACCTCACAGTTACAAGGTTCAATTCCATCTACCATTTGGGTTCCTGTAATTTCACATTTACCACCGTTGATTGCTAATAATAAAGTTTTAGCTAAGTTGGTTCTTGCGCCAAAAAACTGAATTTGTTTTCCAATTTCTTGGTAAGAAACACAACATGCAATTCCGTAGTCGTCAGAACCTCTAAACTCACGCATTAAATCATCATTTTCAAATTGTATAGAAGAAGTATCTATAGCAACTTTTGCACAGAATTTTTTAAAGTTTTGTGGTAATAATGGAGACCATAATACTGTAATATTTGGTTCTGGTGATGGACCTAAATTGTATAAAGTATGTAAAAAACGGAAAGCAGTTTTGGTAACTTTAGAACGACCATCATTTAAAAGACCACCTATTGCTTCTGTAACCCAAGTTGGGTCACCTGCAAAAATCTCATCATAAGCAGCCATACGTAAATGACGTACCATTCTTAGTTTCATCACAAATTGATCTATATATTCTTGTGCTTCAACTTCTGTTATGATACCATTTTCTAAATCTTTTTCAATAAAAATATCTAAAAAAGTGGAAACGTTACCCAAAGACATGGCAGCACCATCTTGTTCTTTTACAGCAGCTAAATATGCCATGTATGTCCATTGTACAGCTTCTTGTGCATTTTCTGCAGGTCTATTTAATTCTAAATTATAATGGTTACCCATTACAATCATATCCTTTAAGGCTTTAATTTGTTCTGCAACTTCTTCTCTTAAACGAATTACAGCGTCTGTCATTGGCCCCTCAATATTGGCTAAATCCTGTTTTTTAACTTCAATTAATTTATCAACACCATATAAAGCTACACGTCTGTAATCTCCAATAATTCTACCACGCGCATAATTGTCTGGTAAACCTGTTAAAAATCCTAAAGAACGGAACTTTTTAATTTCTGCATTATAGGCAGAAAAAACACCATCATTATGCGTTTTTACATATTTGGTAAATAATGTATTTATGTCTTCACTTGGTTCTAAACCTTGTTCTTTCAATGCTTTTTGCACTACTTTGTAGCCTCCAAAAGGTTTCATGGCTCTTTTTAACAAAGCGTCTGTTTGTAAACCAACAATAACTTCATTTTCTTTATCTATGTAACCTGCTTTAAAATTGGCAATACCAGAAATGGTATCTGTATCTACAGAATGTACACCACCTCTGTTACGTTCTATTTTGGTGGCTTCTTTACAAACATCCCAAAGTTTTTGTGTTTTGTTACTTGGCCCTACTAAAAAAGTGTCATCACCATAATAAGACACAATATTTTTTAATATAAAATCTCTCACATTAATTGTTGTGTTCCAAATACCTTTTTTAAAGCCTTTGACTTTTGGTTTTTCTAAGACTAGTTCTTGAGTTTCCATAATAATATATTTTAAGTTTTTTATGTATTCTTGTTTTACTCTTCAAATTTAATATTGAAACAAATCTTAAAACATGATAAAAGTTAGGTTTTAAAATTATTTAAGAAAACGTTGTAGTAATTTTTAAACTGATAATTAAGGAGTTAAAACTTTTTTAGAAGTTGATTTAGCTTGATAATATTTAATTACATTTGCAAAAAATTTTATTAATAACAACCTGAATCTAGTTCAGCTTAAAACAAGTATAGCATGCAACTGTACAATAAGTTAAGCGCAAAAGAACGCGCTGCATTAATAGATGAGGCTGGTAAAGACCGTCTTACAATTTCTTTTTATCAATATCACAAGATAGAAAACCCACAATTATTTAGAGATAAATTATTCTTAGAATGGAACGCATTAGATGTTCTAGGTAGAATTTATGTTTCTTACGAAGGCATTAATGCACAATTATCTGTGCCCTCAGAAAATATGCTTGCGCTAAAAAAACAATTAGACAACATTGCTTTTTTAAAGGATATTCGTTTAAACATTGCCATTGAGCAAGATAACAAGTCGTTTTTAAAGTTGAAGGTAAAAGTGAGACATAAGATTGTTGCTGATGGTTTGAACGACGATACTTTTGATGTAACCAATAAAGGTGTGCATTTAAATGCGAAAGAATTTAATGAAATGTTGGCAAATCCTGATACGGTTTGTGTAGATATGCGCAACCATTATGAGAGTGAAATTGGTCATTTTGAAGGTGCTGTAACTCCAGATGTAGATACCTTTAGAGACTCTTTAGACATTATAGAAGAAGATTTAAAAGACAACAAAGAAGATAAAAATTTACTGATGTACTGTACTGGTGGTATTCGTTGCGAAAAAGCATCTGCTTACTACAAACACAAGGGTTTTAAAAATGTATTTCAGTTAGAAGGCGGTATTATAGAATATACACGTCAAGTAAATACAGAAGGGATTGAAAATAAATTTATTGGTAAAAACTTTGTCTTTGACCACAGAAGAGCAGAAAAGATTTCCGATGATGTTATTGCCAACTGTCATCAATGTGGACAACCTTGTGACACGCATACCAATTGCGCTAATGAAGCTTGCCATTTGTTATTTATACAATGTGATGCATGTTCAGAGAAAATGGAAAATACCTGTTCTACAGATTGCCAAGAAATTATTCATTTGTCTTTTGAGGAGCAAAAAGAACTCAGAAAAGGAAAGGGAAATAGCAATAAAATCTTTAAAAAGGGTAGAAGTGAAGTTTTGAAGTTTAAAAAGTAGTTTTCTAATTTATTAAAATAAGAGACCTCAATTTTGAGGTCTTTTTTTGTATAAAAAACTCTTTTTACACATACTAAATAAATACATACTAATTCTAAATAGCATGCTAATTATTTTAATCACAAAACTACATTTGTTTTATGATTTAATAGCATAAAATAATTCTAAGAACTCTTATTTAGCTATTTTATGATTCTTTAAGAATGTGTATATTTACAGATTAGTGAAGATAAGATTGTGTTTTTGTATCAATCTGATAATCAAAATTATGAACAGAAAAAAGCGTTGAGCTTTTCTAAAAATATAAAATTACATGGCATGTGGTAGTTGTGGTACAACAGAAAATGGCGTACCAAGAGGATGTAAAAGTAATGGTAATTGTGGCACAGGAACTTGTGGAAGTGGTAGTAATAAACTAGCCGTTTTCGATTGGTTGTCTAATATGACCTTACCAAGTGGACAAGAACGTTTTAATATTTTTGAGATTCGCTTTAAAAACGGGAGAAAACATTTTTATAAAAATGTAGATAATTTACCCATAACTATGGGCGATATTGTAGCTGTAGAAGGTAATCCTGGGCATGATATTGGTACCGTTTCTTTGGCAGGAGAATTGGTAAAAGTGCAAATGAAAAAACGCAAAATTACCGAAGATCATGAAGATGTAAAGAAAATCTACAGAAAAGCAAGCCAAAGAGATATTGATGTTTGGCAACAAGCAAGAGCCAAAGAAGAAGAAACACAACGTAGAGGAAGAGAAATTTTAGGACGTTTGGGTTTGCAAATGAAACTATCTGATGTAGAATATCAAGGAGATGGTAACAAAGCCACTTTTTATTATACAGCAGAAGCTAGAGTAGATTTTAGACAATTAATTAGAGATTTGGCAAGTGCATTTTCCATCCGTGTAGAAATGAAACAAGTGGGTGCAAGACAAGAAGCAGCACGTTTAGGAGGTGTAGGTTCTTGTGGTAGAGAGTTGTGTTGCTCTACGTGGTTAACAGATTTTAGAAAAGTAACTACCTCTGCAGCACGTTATCAGCAATTGTCTTTAAATCCTTTAAAATTAGCAGGGCAATGTGGTAAATTAAAATGCTGTTTAAATTTTGAATTGGATACGTATTTAGACGCATTAAAAAGTTTTCCAAAACAAGATCTGGTTTTAAAAACAGAAAAAGGAGAAGCTGTTTTTGTAAAGATGGATATTTTTAAAAATCACCTTTGGTATACTTATAAAGAAGAGCGTTTTAAGTGGTTTCGATTAACTTTAGAACAAGTTTTAGAAATTATAGAACTGAATAAAAATAACGAAAAATCTGCAACCTTAGAAGAATACGAATCTGATGTTGTTTTACCAGAAAAAGTAGATTTTGAAGATGCAGTTGGGCAAGATAGTTTAACACGTTTTGATGCTCCAAAAACAAGTAAGCGTCGAAGAAATAACAGAAACCGAAAGAAGAAAAAACCTCTGGACGCTGTTGCATCAAATGCAGCATCAAAAACAAATACCAAAAGAAAACCACAGGCAAAACAACAAAATAAAAATAAGCCAAACCCTAGAAAACAAAACAATACCAATAAGCCTAAAGGCGAAGCAAAAAAAACAAACAAACCTAGAAGAAACAACAGAAATCGTACAAATAACAATCCAAAAAATGGAAACGATTCAGAAAAATAAGACTTTATGGATGCTTTTATTAGTAGGTACTTTTTGTGTGTCTTGTAATGATAAGATGGAATTTAGCCAATACAAAACCATAAAAAATAGTTCTTGGCAAACATCAGATAAAATAAGTTTTAATTTTAATATTACAGATACACTAGCGCCTAAAAACTTATTTATAAACATACGCAACAATAGTGCTTACGAGTTTAGTAATTTATACTTAATAACGGCTTTAAAATTTCCAGATAGCACAAAAGTGGTAGATACTTTGCAATATAAAATGGCAGATGAAACTGGGGCTTATTTAGGTAACGGTTTTTCTGAAATTAAAGAAAATAAACTATTTTATAAAGAGCGTAAAATTTTTCCTAAATCGGGAAGTTATAGCATAGAGATCTCTCAAGCTATGAGAAAAAACGGAGAAGTAGAACCCTTAAATAATTTAGAAGGCATACAAGATGTGGGGTTTAGTATCGAGAAAATAGACAAATAAACAACACACAAATTTATAAAAGCTCAACATGGTTGAGAACAATTTTTTATCATGACAAAAAAAGAAAAAACAAGCTATAAAAAATATGTAAAATGGTTCTGGGGAATTATTTTAGGCGGTTTTGGTATCATATTATTACTCTTTTTTATTGCCTCTGTTGGTGGTTTTGGAGCTTTACCAACTTTTGAGGAATTAGAAAATCCACAAACTAATTTAGCAACAGAAGTAATTTCTATAGATGGCAAAACCATTGGTAAATATGCAACAGAAAACAGAACACCCATACATTTTAAAGAGTTGCCAACAAATTTGGTCAATGCTTTAGTAGCTACAGAAGACGAACGTTTTTATGAACATTCTGGAATCGATTTTAGAGGTACAGTAAGAGCTGTTTTAAAACCTGGTAGTGGTGGTGCAAGTACTATTACTCAGCAATTAGCTAAAAATTTATTTACAAAAAGAGCTTCTAGTAATATTTTTAAAAGAGTATTGCAAAAATCAAAAGAATGGATTGTAGCTATCAAATTAGAACGCCAATACACAAAACAAGAAATTATTGCCATGTATTTAAATACGCAAGGCTTTTTATTTAATGCATCTGGTATACGTTCTGCTGCAAGAATTTACTTTGGTAAAGAAGCCAAAGATTTAGATGTGCAAGAAGCTGCCATTTTAGTGGGGATGTTAAAAAACCCGAGACAATTCAATCCAAATAGAGAAATTTCTAAGGGGAAATCATTGATAAGAAGAAACGTGGTTTTTGCACAAATGCACAAGAATGAATTTTTGTCAAAAAAAGAAAAAGATTCTTTACAAAAACTACCATTAAAAATTAATTTTACTCCAGAAAGTCATAGTGATGGTTACGCTACTTACTTTAGAGGGCATCTACAAAAAGTAATGCGTAAATGGGTTAAAAGTCATCCAAAACCAAATGGAGAAGAATACGATATTTTTAGAGATGGTTTAAAAATATACGTAACTTTAGATTCTAGAATGCAACAATACGCAGAGGAAGCTGTAAATGAACATATGGCAAATTTGCAAAGTTTCTTTTTTAAAGATCAAAAGAAAAATAGAACAGCGCCTTTTTACGATATCGAAAAAAGTCAAATAAAAGGTATTTTAGAAAGAGCAAAAAGAAATTCAGACAGGTACAAACGTTTAAAAAACGCAGGAAAATCTAAAAAATACATAGACCAAGTATTTAATAAGAAAACAGAAATGCGTGTGTTTTCTTACAAAGGAGATTTAGATACCATAATGTCTCCAAACGATTCTATAAAATATTATAAATACTTTTTACGTTCAGGATTATTATCCATAGAACCACAAACAGGCCATATAAAAGCATGGGTTGGTGGCGTAAATTACAAACATTTTAAGTTCGATGCTGTAGAGCAACAAAAAAGACAAGTAGGTTCTACTTTTAAACCCTTTGTGTATGCAACAGCCATCAATCAACTAAAAATGTCTCCTTGCGATCAGTTTCCAAATGTACCTTACACCATACCAAAAGGAAAATACGGTATTCCAGAAGAATGGATGCCTAAAAATTCTACAGAAAAATATGGAGGCATGCTTACCTTAAAAGAAGGTTTAGCAGGTTCTGTGAATACGATGTCTGCAAGATTAATAGACATGGTTTCTCCAGCAAATGTAGTGCGTTTAGCAAAGGCAGCTGGTATAGAAAGTGATGTGCCTGCAAACCCATCTATCGCTTTAGGTGCAGTAGATTTATCTTTATTAGAAATGGTGAGTGCCTATTCTACATTTGCCAATAGTGGTTTGCGTGTAAGCCCAATGATAATTACCAGAATAGAAGATAAAAACGGAACAGTTTTAGAAGAATTTACACCAAAAACACAAGAGGTTTTAAGTGAGGAATCTGCTTATGTAATTATAGATTTATTAAAAGGAGTTACACAGTCTGGTTCTGGGGTTAGATTGCGTTCTAC
>NZ_CBFHJT010000008.1:26007-30019 GCF_965656025.1 Polaribacter sp. | reverse complement strand
CGTTTATACAGCATATCCAAAAATAGTTACAGGTTTTCCTTATAATTTTGATAACGAAATTGCAGGAAAAACAGGGACAACACAAAATCAATCAGATGGTTGGTTTATGGGGATTGTACCTAATTTGGCAACAGGTGTTTGGACAGGTGGAGAGGATAGATCAACCCATTTTCCAGGTATTGGCTATGGACAAGGAGCAACCATGTCTTTACCTTCTTGGGCATTGTTTATGCAAAAATGTTATGCAGATAAAAGTTTAAAAATCAGTAAAGAAGATTTTGAAAGACCAGAAGACTTAATCATAAGAGTAGATTGTGATGAAAAAACAGATGAAGAAAAGAAAGGCAAAATAGACATCATTCCAGAAGAAGATACAGACTTTTAGTTTTGTATTTATCTCTGAATATTAAAACATAATTAGTATGATTAACAAAAAAGTAAATAGCGTAAAAGAAGCTTTAGTAGGGGTTAAAAGTGGTATGACTTTAATGTTAGGTGGTTTTGGTTTATGTGGTATTCCAGAAAATGCAATCTCTCAATTAGTAGCTTTAAATATTAAAGATGTAACCTGTATTTCTAATAATGCTGGTGTAGACGATTTTGGTTTAGGATTGCTTTTACAAGGAAAACAAATAAAAAAAATGATATCTTCTTATGTAGGAGAAAATGACGAGTTTGAGCGCCAAATGTTGTCTGGAGAGCTAGAAGTAGAGCTAACACCACAAGGTACTTTAGCAGAAAAATGTAGAGCAGCACAAGCTGGTTTTCCAGCATTTTATACACCAGCAGGATTTGGAACTGAAGTAGCAGAAGGTAAAGAAACTAGAGAGTTTGATGGTAAAATGTATGTATTAGAACCTGCTTTTAAAGCAGATTTTGCCTTTGTAAAAGCATGGAAAGGTGATGCTGCAGGTAACTTAGTTTTTAAAGGAACATCAAGAAACTTTAATCCAAACATGTGTGGTGCAGCTACTATTACTGTTGCCGAGGTTGAAGAATTGGTTCCTGTAGGAGAATTAGATCCGAATACGATTCATATACCTGGCATATTTGTGCAACGTATTTTTCAAGGAAAAGATTATGAAAAAAGAATAGAGCAAAGAACGGTAAGACAAAAACAATAGTTATGGCTTTAGATAAAAATGGAATCGCTAAAAGAATAGCACAAGAAGTTCAAGACGGATTTTACGTAAACTTAGGTATTGGCATTCCAACACTTGTTGCAAACTACGTGAGAGATGATATAGAGGTTGAGTTTCAAAGTGAAAATGGCGTTTTAGGTATGGGACCTTTTCCTTTTGAAGGTGAAGAAGATGCAGATATTATAAATGCAGGAAAACAAACGATTACAACTATGCCAGGAGCAAGTTTTTTTGATTCTGCAACTAGTTTTTCTATGATACGTGGCAAACATGTAGATTTAACCATTTTAGGTGCTATGGAAGTTGCTGAAAACGGAGATATTGCCAATTGGAAAATACCAGGTAAAATGGTAAAAGGTATGGGTGGTGCTATGGATTTAGTAGCTTCTGCAGAAAATATAATTGTTGCCATGATGCATACCAACAAACGAGGAGAAAGTAAATTGCTAAAACAATGTTCTTTACCATTAACAGGTGTTGGTTGTGTTACCAAAATCGTAACCAATTTAGCAGTTATAGAGGTAAAAAATAATGCCTTTCATTTGTTAGAAAGAGCACCAGGAGTTTCTGTAGAAGAAATTAAAAAAGCAACAGAAGGTAGTTTAGTTGTAAATGGAGAGGTATCAGAAATGGATATTTAAAATGAAAAAAAAGTTACTTGAAATCAAAAAAATGAATCTTTTTAAAAAAACATACAGGTTAATAAACCCTATTTTAATTGTAGTTTTTATGTTGTTGTTAGATAAAGTTTTTGATATTAAAGGAGTTGTGATTAATACAGCAATTGCGGTTACTTTAGCCTATGTTTTATCACCAAAAGTAAAAATTGTACAAAAACAAAATGGAGAAGAAGAGCAAATAAAATGGTTGTTTTTCAAAAAAGTAATTAATAAAAAACTTTAGAGATTGAGTTTTCTTTTTATACGAAAGAGATAAATAAAGGAATATGAAAATAGTATCTTACAACGTAAACGGAATTAGAGCAGCACTAAAAAAAGGGTTTTTAGATTGGTTACAAGCCGCAAAACCAGATGTTATTTGCATACAAGAAACCAAAGCACATAAAGAACAATTAAATTTAGAAGATTTCGAAAATGTAGGTTATCCTTATCATTATTGGTTTTCCGCTCAAAAAAAAGGTTATTCTTCTGTGGCAATTTTATGCAAACAAAAACCCAATAATGTAGTGTATGGTACAGGTATAGAAACCATGGATTTTGAAGGTAGAAATCTACGTGTAGATTTTGATGATGTCTCTATTATGAGCATGTATTTGCCTTCGGGTACTAATTTAGACAGACTTAGTTTTAAGCTAAATTATATGGATGAAATGCAGGAATACATCAACAATTTAAAACAAGAAATTCCCAATTTGGTTATCTGCGGAGATTACAATATTTGCCACGAAGAAATAGACATACACAACCCAAAAATGAAAGGTGTTTCTGGGTTTTTACCTGAAGAAAGACAATGGATTGGTGAGTTTATAGAAAGCGGATTTATAGATAGTTTTAGATATATACATCCAGAAAAACAAGAATATTCTTGGTGGAGTTACAGAGCAAATGCAAGAGCCAATAATAAAGGTTGGCGTTTAGATTATGCCATGGTTTCAGAACCTTTAAAAAACAACATTTCTAGAGCATATATTTTACCAGAAGCCAAACATTCAGACCATTGCCCAATTGCTGTAGAATTAACTCTTTAAAACACTATTTAGCTATTCTTTAAAGAGGCTAAGCATTATAAAATGAAAAAATTTCTCATCCTTTTCTTTATTACTTCAAGTATTTTTGCACAAATACCTACAGATACAATACCTAAAAAAATAACGCGTGCAGATTTATTTACAAATTATGATATTGTGTTGATAGATAGTTTGTTAATGGATACAAAATACAGATCTCCTTTGTATGATACTTCCGAATATTACATCAAGAATATCAACGAAAAAAAGGTAGAAAATGTACCATTATCAACAGTTGTGTTAAAAGAAAGATTGCAAAAAATTGATGCAAAAACCCCTTTTCATATTGCTTACAATCCGGCTTTAGAAAAAGTAATAAAATCATATTTAAAGTACAGAAAAAGGTATTATCCTGCTTTAATGGCAAAAGCGGTTTTTTACTTTCCAATGTTCGAGAAATATCTAGATCAGTATGATATTCCTCTAGAAATGAAATATTTGGCAATTGTAGAATCTGCTTTAGACCCAACTGCAAAATCTAGAGTTGGAGCAACAGGTTTGTGGCAGTTTATGTACACCACAGGCATACAATACAATTTAAAAGTAAGCTCTTATGTAGATGAGCGTCAAGATCCTGTTAAAGCAACCATTGCAGCTTGTAAATACTTATCTGATTTATATAATATTTTTGGTGATTGGGATTTGGCTTTAGCAGCCTATAATTCGGGCCCAGGTAATGTAGCAAAAGCGATAAAAAGATCTGGTGGTTATAGAAATTATTGGAATATTAGACCTTTTCTACCCAGAGAAACAGCAGGCTATGTGCCAGCATTTTATGCAACTATGTATTTATTTGAGTATCAAAAAGAACACCAACTAATTGCAGATGCACCTCAAATTCGTCATTTCGAAACAGATACAATTCAGATTAAAAAAACCATAAGTTTTGACCATATTTCAGAAACTACAGGTATAAGTTCAGAGTTAATTCAGTTTTTAAATCCTTCTTACAAGTTAGATATTATTCCTTTTGTGGATGGCAAAAATTACGCTGTAACTTTACCAAGAAAAAATTCTTTCCATTTTTTAGACAAAGAAGATGCTATTTATACTTTGGCAACAGAAGATGCTGCAAAAAGAGAAAAACCATTGCCTAAGTATTTTGAAATGGATAAACGCATTC
>NZ_CBFHJT010000008.1:22438-25908 GCF_965656025.1 Polaribacter sp. | reverse complement strand
ATTACAAAGTAAAAAGTGGCGATTTCTTAGGTAAAATTGCCAATAGATATGGGGTAAGAGTTAGCGATATTAAAAGATGGAATCGTTTAAAAACAAGCAGGTTAAGAATTGGGCAACGATTAAGTATTTACCCTAAAAAATTGGCAATTCCTAAAAAAACTGTTAAAGTTGCAACTCAAAAAAAAGCTACCAAAACTAACAAAAACACTAAGTTTGAGACCTATATTGTACAAAAAGGAGATTCTTTATGGACAATTTCTAAAAAATTTGAGAACGTTTCTATAGAAGAAATTAAAAAATGGAACAATATTTGGAGTGTTAAAAGTTTAAAACCAGGAACTAAACTTAAAATATATAAAAGCTAATATCAAAATGAAAAAAATAATAAGGCTATTTACTCTAGTAATTTTAATTACATCTTGCACAGGTAACGATAAATTTGTTCAAAGAAATTCCATTGGTAAAATAAACAAAGTAATGGTGGTAACCAAGGCTAGTGATTGGAATGGAGACTTAGGGAACGAAATTAGAAACTCTTTTGGAGAGTTAATGGTTGGCTTGCCACAACCAGAGCCAATATTATCTATATCGCAAGTAGCACCTAATGGTTTTGGTAGCATGATGAAGGTATCCAGAAACATTTTAGTAATTGGTAATGGTGATAAAGAAGATTTTTTTATCAAGAAAAATGTGTATGCACAACCACAAACTATTGTATATGTGTATGCAAAAGATGACGAAGGTGTTATAAAAATGTTTCAAAAACACGAAAAAGAAATTATAGCTGCCTTTATAAAATCTGATATTGCAATGACGCAAAATCTTTTTAAAAAGAAGAAAATAGATGAAAGTCAATATAAAACTGTACAAAAATTAGGAGTTTCTTTAATTATACCAGATAATTTTAAGACGGTAGATGATACTGGAGAATTTTTATGGCTTAGACAACATTTAACTAGTGGTATTGCAAAAACCGGTAGTACCAACATTTTAATGTATGCAATACCTTTAGCAGAAGAAGATAAAGTTGCAGAAAATATAGTGTCTGTTAGAGACAGTATTGGAAAAAAATACATACCAGGCTCTGACCCAGAAACTATGCACATGATTACAGAAGAAGCATATACACCCTTTACATCAGAAATAACCTTTAACGGCTTAAAAGCTTTTGAAACGAGAGGTAAATGGGAAGTTAAAAATGATTTTATGGCAGGTCCTTTTTTAAACTATTCTATTATCGATAAAAAAAATAATAGAGTTTTAGTTTTTGAAGGATTTACCTATGCACCATCTGTAAATAAAAGAGCTTTTATGTTTGAGTTAGAAGCCATTGCAAAATCGATGAAAATTAAATAAACCTATTTATTTATAAATTATATTTTAAGCCTAAAAGAAATCTCTTTTAGGCTTATTTTTTATAAGCATCTAAATATCAATTTCTTATTTGCTATATTTGGTTTTCAACTTAAAAACTTTATATATCATGGAAATGAATTTTTACATTTTTTTAATAGCCGCATTAGTGCCTATGACTATTGGCTTTATTTGGTATGGACCGTTATTTGGTAATGCATGGATGCAGCAAATGGGTTTTACGAAAGAGTCTTTAGAAGGCACAAACATGGTTAAAACATTGGTAATTTGTTTTATTCTAAGTGTGTTAATTTCTTTTGCTTTAATGCCAATGGTAATACATCAAATGGGTGTTTACTCAACATTAGCAGGTGAACCTGGTTTTAATGAGCAAACAGGAGCGGCTTATACTTATTTTGAGAGATTTGTAACTACTTATGGAGACAGATTTAGAACCTTTAAACACGGTGCTTTTCATGGTGTTTTATTTGGTGTCTTTTTAATTTTACCAGTTTTAGGTATTCAAGCAATGTTTGAGAAAAAATCATTTAAATATGTAGCCATTAATGCTGGTTATTGGATTGTTACTTTAGCAATTATGGGAGGTATCATTTGCCAGTGGATGTAAAAAAAACACTCAAAAAAAAGTATAAAAAAACCTCGCAAATTGCGAGGTTTTTTTATTAATATCCTATTTTACTTCTTAGTCTTTTTAAAACCAAATCTGCAGTAACTTTTGCTTTTGCAGCACCTATATGTAAAGCTTCATCAATTTCATGTTTGTTTTCCATAAAGTGATGGTAACGTTCTCTAACTGTAGCAAATTTTTCTAAAATTAATTCGTACAGTGCTTGTTTTGCATGTCCATATCCATAGTTACCACCTAAATAATTTGCTCTCATTTTTTTAATTTCATCCTCATTAGCAATTAATTTATAAAGTGCAAATACATTGTCTGTATCTGGATTTTTCGGATCTTCTAAAGCCAAACTATCTGTTTTAATACCCATAATTTGTTTTCGTAACTTTTTATCGGTTAAAAAAATATTGATAGTATTGTTTCTAGATTTACTCATTTTTTCGCCATCTATACCAGGTACTAGTTTTGTGTCCTCTTGTATTTTTGCTTTTGGCAAAACCAACGTATCTCCTATAACATTGTTAATTCTACTTGCAACATCTCTTGTAATTTCTAAATGTTGTAATTGGTCTTTACCAACAGGTACAATTTCTGCATCGTACAATAAAATATCTGCAGCCATTAGCATAGGATAGGTAAATAAACCCGCGTTTACGTCTCCTAATCTATCCGATTTATCTTTAAAACTATGTGCCAAAGTTAGTCTTTGATATGGAAAATAACAGCTTAAATACCAAGTTAACTCTGCTGTTTGTGGTATATCACTTTGTCTGTAAAAAACAGTTTTATCTATGTCTAAACCACAAGCTAACCAGGTTGCAGCAGTGCTGTAGGTGTTTTCTCTTAAAATACTACCGTCTTTAATTTGTGTTAAAGAGTGCATGTCTGCAATAAAAAGAAAAGCTTCATTTTCTGGGTTATTTGCCATTTCTACAGCTGGTAAAATAGCTCCTAATAAATTTCCTAAATGCGGCGTACCTGTACTTTGCACACCTGTTAAAATTCTAGACATATTTTTTAATTTACTAATTTTGCGAAAGAGTAAGATACTTAAACGCTTTTAGAGCGCAAAAATAAGGTTTTGATTAGTAAAATCAATAAACAAAAAGAATATTAGTATTTTTGTTTGATTAGTTTTTTTAACAAAAATGTAATTGATACATTTTTTAAGCACAATACTTTCTGTGAAGTTTTTAAAAATTCCTTTTTTATTGGTTTGGCGTTTATGGTTTTACATCTTAATGTTTGTTTCCATTTTACTTTTATCGCCTTTATTATTACTATTTACGGTCAAAGAAAGTCACTATCATATATTTTGGAAATTAGCCAGAATTATATCTAAAATTCTAATTTACGGAATGGGTTTTAGGTTAGATTTTACAGCAGAACAACAAATAGCGCCCAATAAAAGTTATATGTTTTGCCCTAATCACGCATCGTTATTAGATCCTTTTGTATTAATTGCTATTAGTAAAAA
>NZ_CBFHJT010000008.1:14984-22340 GCF_965656025.1 Polaribacter sp. | reverse complement strand
ACCCTATTGTTTTTGTTGGAAAAAAAGAGTTGGTTAAAATACCAGTATTTGGTTTTTTTTATAAACGAGTAGTAATTATGGTAGATAGAAGTAGTTTAGAAAGCCGAAAAAGAGTTTTTAAAATGGCAAAAGAAAGGTTGCAAAATGGAGTAAGTATGGCTATTTTTCCTGAAGGACTAGTACCCACAGAAGATGTTGTTTTAGCACCTTTTAAAAAGGGCGCTTTTAGTTTAGCTATAGAATTTAAAATACCCATTGTGCCACAAACTTATTACGATTGCAAACGTTTTTTTTCTTGGGATGTTTTCAAAGGAGGTCCAGGAAAATTAAGGGTAAAACAACACACATTTATAGAAACTAAAGAAATGTCTGTAGTTAAAGATATGAATAATTTAAAAGACCAAACGTTTCAAATTATACAACAAGAATTGGCAAATGATAAAAAGTACATGAAAGATACAAATAGAATAAAATGAGCGAAAAACTAAATTTTAACTATTCAGCTACAGAAGAAAAACTAAATATTTGGTCGCATGCATTTGGTTTGCTGTTAAGTATTGTTGCGTTTCCTTTTTTGGTAATAAAAGCATTTCAATTTAGTGGTTTTTTTAAACCCTTAAGTTTTATAATTTACGGTGTAAGTTTAATTATTTTATATACAGCCTCTACATTTTACCACGCAGCAAAAAATCCAAAAAAAAGAAGAAGGCTAAATATTTTTGATCATGCAGCTATTTATGTTTTAATTGCAGGTAGCTATACACCTTTTTGTCTGGTGGCTTTAGATAGCTATTTAGGAGCTTATATGGTAATTTTTGTATGGCTTTTTGCTTTAGTTGGTATTATTTTAAAACTATTCTTTACAGGAAAGTATAATATAATTTCTACTGCAATGTATTTGTTAATGGGTTGGCAAGTAGTTTTTTTTATTAAGCCTTTAATGAAAAGTTTATCTACCTATAGTTTGAATTTACTTTTTTTAGGTGGCCTATTTTATAGTGTTGGAGCCATTTTATATATGATAAAAAAACTGCCCTACAACCATGCAATTTTCCATTTATTTGTCCTTTTAGGGAGTTTTAGCCACTTTTTATCAATAAATAATATTTTATAAAATATAGTTTTTATTGCTAAATCCTTTAATAAAAAAGAATGTTTTTAGTAAAAAAATGATTTTTTAAAATAATTATTATCAACTCTAAAAAAACCTCTTTTTCTTTGTTTGGTTCGAAAATATTTATATCTTTGTAGAGCTAATTATATTAACTTTTGTTGATGTATGAAGTATTTATAAATTTATTTAGGGGGTAGGTTTATTAAATTTCCTCGAACTTTTGTTCGAGGTTTTTTTATGGCCAATTTTTAAATGGATTTTTACTGATGTAAGAATTGTAATATTTTACAATTCCAGTAACCTCTTTAGACAACCAATTTGGTTTTTCAAAATTTTCGTTTTCATCTTCAAGTTCTACTTCTGCAATCAATAAACCTTTGTTTTCTCCCAAAAATTCATCAACTTCAAAAAAGTGTTGGCCTTTTTTTATAACATACCTGTTTTTTTCTATAATGGTAGATTCACACAAAAGCAATAATTCTTCCGCCTCAGTAATTTGTATTTCTTTTTCCCATTCGAACCTTGTAGTGCCCGTTTTGTTAGACTTTCCTTTTATGGTTAAAAAAGCTTTATTTTCAGTAATTCTAACTCTAACAGTTCTATTTTTATTGGAGTTTAAATATCCTTGTTTTATGTGTTTTTTTTGATGCTCTTCCTTTTTAAAGTCATCATTTTTTACTAAAAATTTTCTTTCTATTTCTACGGCCATAAAAAATCTTTCAAATTTGTACTAATGTAAGGTCTTTTCTCGTTAATCTAACAATAAATAAATATCTTTGAAATATAAATTTTAAAATGAAAAATTACTTTTTATTTTTTTTTATCACATTTTCTTTAGCTATTTCTGCACAAACGGATTACAGCAGCTCTTGGGAAGATTTCTACTCATACAATAACGTAAAAGATTTTGTAAAAGTAGATGATGTTATTTATGCGCTTTCGGACAATGCCGTTTTTACTTATAATACTTCAAATGGTGAAATTTCGAAACTATCCTCAGTACAGGGTTTATCAGGAGAAACGACCACTGCAATTTACTACAATAAAGAATTTAAAAGACTCGTAATTGGCTATCAAAATGGTTTGGTAGAGGTAATAGATGATGATGGTAGTATTACCATTTCATCAGACATTGTAAATTTTAATCAATCTGGAGAAAAAAGCATTAATCATATAAGCGAATTAAATAACAAACTTTACTTAGCAACACCATTTGCAATAGTGGTATACGATATAGAAAATTTAGAGTTTGGAGATACTTACTTTATTGGAGCCAACTCATCCGCTGTAAAAATTAATAAAACAATTATTTTTAATAATATTATTTATGCAGCTTCAGAAAACGGAATTTACACAGCAGATGCTAACAACAATGCATTAATAGACTTTAACAACTGGCAACAAGTACTTCCAGCAAGAAATTTTAGCAATATTGTAGTGTTTAATGATATAGTTTACGTTACAGAAAACAATACATTATTTAGTTTTAATGGAACTACAACTTCCACAATAAATACTTTTTCTGAAACGATACAAAACTTAAAACCCTCAGAAACAAATTTAGCAATTGCTTTAAATAACACAGCAATTGTTTTAGATATTAGTATGAATCAAATTGCACAGTTTACTGCAAACACAAATACAATTTTTACATTAAATACCGCTTTTTTTGAAAATAACTTAGCTTTCTTAGGTTCAAAAGAACTTGGTGTTTTGGCAGTTACAGCATCAGAGCCAACTAATTTTTTAGAAATTCACCCAGAAGGACCGCTTTCTAATGAAGCTTTTTCTATAGCAGCACACAACAATAATTTATGGGTGGTTTATGGAGGTTACAGTGCCACTTTTACACCTTCAGGAAATAGAGCAGGTTATAGTCATTTTAATGGAGAAAATTGGTTAAATACCAAATACGACCCTAATTTCCCGTTAACAGATTTAAATTATATAACCATAGATACCAATGAAGAAAACAAGGTTTATATAAGTTCTTTTGGAGATACAAATCAAGTAAATACAGTTTCTACAGGTGGTTTGCTAGTCGTAGAAAATGATCAAATTACTACATTTTACAATCACTTAAATAGTCCATTAGAAGATATTGTTGCCCTAGACCCAAACAGAGTTACCATTAGAACTAGTGGCACAGCATTAGATAGCCAAGGCAATCTTTGGGTCACAAATATTGGTGTGCCCAATGAGTTAAAAAAGTTATCTGCAAATGGGCAGTGGTCTAGTTTTGATATGAGTTCTGTAAAAACAGACCCTGCATTTGGTTTAAGCGAAATGATTGTAGATAGAAACAATAGTATTTGGTACGGTTCTAGAAACAATGGCGCCTTCGTTTTTAATGAAAATGGAAATAGAAAAAAATCTTTAATAGCCACACCAAACTTAGGTAATTTACCGGATGGAACTGTGAGAACCATAGCAGTAGATAGAAGTAACAGCATTTGGTTGGGTACTAGATCTGGTTTGGTAGTTTACAACAACGCTTCTGGTGTTTTTCAAGAAACGGTTGCAAATGCCAATCCCATTATTATTTTAGATGATGGAATTCCCAAAAAATTGGCAGGGGACCAAACCATAAATAGTATTACTGTAGATGGAGCAGACAATAAATGGATTGGTACAGATAATGGAGGTGTTTTGTACACAAACCCAAATGGACAAACAACCATTGCTAATTTTAGTAAAAAAAATTCACCTTTACCCTCAAATAGAATTTTAAAAATAAAGGTAGATGATAGCACAGGTAAGGTGTTTTTTGCAACAGACAAAGGTATTGTGGCTTACAATAGCAATGTAGCTCCTTTTGGTGATGTTTTAGGTGATGTTTATGCCTATCCAAATCCAGCCTTAAAAAACCATACAACAGTAACTATAGATGGTAGAAATGGTGCACATTTGCCTAAAGGGACTAATGTAAAAATACTTGATGTAGCTGGTAATTTGGTGTACGAAACCAATGTTGTTGAAGGGCAAGAATTACAAGGTGGTAAAGTAGTTTGGAACAAGAAAAACTTGGTTGGTAAAAGCGTAGCATCTGGTGTATACATTGTATTACTTTCTAATGATGATGCTTCTGAAACCTCGATTACTAAAATTGCTATTGTAAACTAAATGGCAGTTATAACAACAAAAGCAATTGTTTTAAATGCATTAAAATATAGTGATACGAGCTTAATTGTAAAATGCTATACAGTCAAAGAAGGGTTAAAGTCTTACATTATAAAAGGTATTTTAAAAGCCAAAAAAGGAGGAATTAAAGTAGCCTATTTTCAACCACTTACTCAGTTAACTATAGTTGCAAATCACAACAATAAGAATACGCTAAACACCATAAAAGAAGTACAAATACTGCACCCATATAAAACAATTTACAAAGATATTGTTAAACAGTCTGTGGTATTATTTATTTCAGAAGTTTTATCTAGTAGTATACAAGAAGAAGAAAAAAACGAAGGCTTTTATAATTATTTAGAAACAGCACTAATTTGGCTAGATGTACATGATAAAATTGCAAACTTTCATTTGCTTTTTTTGTTAAACACGTCAAAATACTTAGGTTTTTATCCAGATTTAACAGAAACACATAAATATGGATTCGATTTGTTAAATGGAAGTTTCTCAGAATCAGCAACAAATAAAAATGTAATTACAGGTAACAAATTTTATCAATTTAAAAAGCTGTTAGGCATAAATTTTGATGCTATAGAAAAGGTGTCTTTTAGTAAAACAGAAAGACAATTGGTATTGCAAATTATAATACAATATTTTGAATTACATTTGGACGGTTTTAGAAAACCAAAATCGTTACAAATTTTAGAAACAGTGTTTAGATAAATGAAGAACTTTCTTTTTATAATAAGTGTTTTTGTGAGTTGTTTGGCTTTTGGCCAAAACGTAAAAGTGATAGACAAACAAACTGGTAAAATTGTTAAAAATGTAAGTGTTTTTAATGATAAACAGACAATAAGCATTACTACAAATAATGGTACTGTAGATATTTCTGAATTTAAAAACAACGAGATTGTTGTTTTTTCTCACTTATCTTATGCTGTTTTAAGAATTAAAAAAGCCACTATAAAAACAAACAATTACATTGTTTATTTAACCAAAGAATCTGAACAGTTAGACGAAATTGTAATTTCTTTGTTTAAAAAAGATCAAAAATCTGGTAAAATTGCAGAACAAATTGCAGTTTTAAATGCAAGAGAAATACAAAAAGTGTCTCCGCAAACATCCGCAGATTTATTGGCAACAATACCCGGTGTAAAAGTTCAAAAATCTCAATTTGGTGGTGGTAGTCCGGTAATTAGAGGTATGGAATCTAATAGAGTGCTATTAGTTGTAGATGGTGTAAGGATGAATAATGCCATTTACAGAAAAGGACATTTGCAAAATGCCATTACTGTAACCCCAAACATGTTAGATAAAACAGAAGTCGTTTTTGGGCCATCGTCAGTGGTTTATGGTTCAGATGCTTTAGGTGGAGTTATTCATTACTACACAAAAACCCCTAGACTTTCAGATGAAAATGAAGTAAAAAGTCAGTTTTTTTCTAGATTTTCTACTGTTAATCAAGAAATTACAACTAATTTTACTGCAGAAATTAGAGGAAAAAATTGGGCATCACTAACCAGTATTTCTTACAGCGATTTTGGCGATTTAATGGCAGGTAAAAATCGTTCTCATGGTTTTGAAGATTGGGGTAAAGTGTTTTTTTATTCAGAAAATTTAAATGGTAATTATAAAGTAACACCAACAAAAAACTCAAATCCAGATTTACAACGAAATACAGGTTACAATCAAACAGATGTGCTGCAAAAGTTTTTTATACCGCTATCTAAAAATACAGACTTAAAGGTAAATTTACAATATTCAACATCATCAGACATCCCAAGATTTGATAGGTTAATGGAACTTACAGATATAACAGACACCTCTTCTTTAAAATTTGCTGAATGGTATTATGGACCACAAAATCGGTTTTTAGTATCTTCTCAACTACTGTTAAATCCTAATAAAAGTTGGTTAGAAAATGGAAGTATCACTGCAGCATATCAAAATATAGAAGAAAGTAGAATACAACGTAAATTTGGCAGTTTAGACAGGTCTTACAGAGAAGAATCTGTAGCTGTTTTTAGTTTGAATGGCGATTTCTCTGTGCCTTTAACTACAGATAAAACCAGAAACTTATCTTATGGTTTTGAAATAGCTTACAATGATGTTGGTTCTAATTCTTATGGAAAGGAATTAAATATTGTAAACGGAGAAATTAATGGTTTTTCTAATGATTTTAAAGTTCAATCTCGTTATCCTGATGGTAATAGTAACTACTTAAGTTCAGCTGTATATTTGGATTATAGACAAGATATAAGTAAAAAATCTACGTTAAACACCGGTATTCGTTTTACAAATACCAAACTAAATGCAACTTGGATAGACGAAACTTTTCTGCAATTTGAAGACAAAGATATTTCTGCAAATAACTCAGCAGTTACTGCAACTGCTGGTTATGTGTACAAACCTAACAAAAATTGGCAAATAAACAGTGTAGTATCGTCTGGTTTTAGATCTCCAAATATAGATGATATTGGTAGAGTTAGAGAAAAAGCAGGTAATGTAACCATACCAAATATAGCAGTAACGCCAGAATTTGCTTACAGTGCCGAGTTTAGTATTTTAAAGTTTTTTAACGATAAAAAATTTAGATTAGGAGCCAATGTTTATTACACATTATTAGACAATTACATACAAAGAGATTTTGTTTACAATGCAGATGGTAGTATAAAGCAAGTAGAATTTGATGGCGAGTTTGGCAACGCAGTTTCCAATCAAAATAAAGGGACAGCATACATTGCAGGTACCACTGTTAATTATTTAGGTAAAATTTCGAATGCTTGGAAAACTTCTGGTTTTATTACCTATACGAAAGGGAGAACCTATGATACAGAAGAACCCATGTCTTCTATTCCTCCTTTATTTGGTCAGTTTGAAGTAAATTACAGAGCTGATAAAATAGAATTAGGTGCTGCATTGCGTTTTAATGCTAAAAAAGATATTAAAGATTTTAATATTACAGAAGGTATAGACAACCATGATTTAACACCAATTGTAAATGCTAATGCTACAGAAGATGAAGATATTTACTTTGGTACACCAAGTTGGTTTACGGTTGGTTTTAATGGAAGATATGTGGTAAACCCTAATTTTTCTCTACAAGCAAGATTAGATAA
>NZ_CBFHJT010000008.1:11053-14886 GCF_965656025.1 Polaribacter sp. | reverse complement strand
GTGGATTTGGAACTCTAACAGGTTTAAACTCTATAGGTCTTTTTACACTTAAAAAAGCTTTGGTAGATTTTGGTAAAAAATCGCCAAATTGCTCCAACATATCATCCCAACTTAATAATTCTTCTGGTTGTTTAATGTCTGTATTAAATGGTGTTTGATGCTCAAAACCATCTTCTTTCTGGTGAAATGATGCCGCCAAAATAAAAATTGTTTTTCCTTTTTGGCTAGCAGTTACTCTTCTTGTAGAAAAACTACCACCATCTCTCATTTCTGCCACATGATAATTAATAGGTACAGTTAAATCCCCTGCTTCTAAAAAATAAGAATGTAAAGAATGTAAAAATCTATTTTCTGGTATGGTTCTGTAAGCTGCATTTACAGCTTGTGCTAAAACCTGCCCACCAAAAACAATTGGGCTGCCAATGGTATAACTTGCTCCACTAAAATTATTTTCTCCTAAATCTGTTAAGTTTAAAAGTGCAATTAATTCTGTACTTGTTTGCATTTCTTTTTTATTTTTTAAAAGGTAATTTTTGCTGAAATGGTGTTGGTTGTATCTTTTGCAAAAATAGTTTTAAAATTTTGTTTGTAATGGTTTTTTTATGACGAAGATACATGGTTAAATCTTGTGGTACTGCACCTACAGAACTTTTAATTTCACTAGCAGTTCTACCAAAATTAATAACAGATAATTTGCGTTTTATGGCAATTTCTATATAGGTATACAGCATTCTTTGATAAATGGCATATGATCTATTTAAGGTATAATCTATGCCCACAAAATGTGCGTCTAAATTATTATTGTTGATGATTCCAGACATAAAACCCACTAGTTTTTCGTCTAAATAAAAAGCTTTTAATATGTAATTTCCTCCAAAATTTTGCTTAAAATCGGTATACGTTTCTAAGTTAAATTCCCCAAGATTAAAGTTAGCGTTTTCGGCTACTTTTTTATATAAACTTGTCATTTCTGGCAATACAAATTGTTTGTTTTTTGCTGTAATATTTTCTATTTTTAAAGCAGCACTTTGTGTATACGCTTTTTTAGCTTTTACCCTAAACTTGGTTTTCATAGCTGCTAAATAATCAGCAAAATCTTGCCAATTTTTATCTATTTCTAGTAGCATGTTGGGTTCTACAGAAAAAGGATGATAGCTTACTTTTTTTAATTCGTTTGTTATAAATAAAGATTCTTTTGCAAAATCTTTAAGTAAATACGCATCAATTTTATTTTTTAATGTAGCATTCGATTTTACAAAATGATTGATGGCATTTGCTAATTTTAAAATTACCTTTTGTTTGTCTACATTTTTATCAATAAACAAACCATGCTCGCCACTTACAAAGGTGTTACCAGATATTAACAAACGTAAGGGTTTGTTTTCTTTTAAAATTCGCAGTTTTCTACCTAATTTTTTTAAAAAATCTAAATCATTTTGTAATGCATTTATGTAAAAATCGATAATTTTTATGGTAGAAAAAGCAATGGGTTTTTCGTTGTCATCAACCAAAACTATGTAAGAAAATGTAATTTTAGGATGGTTTTTTTCAATCGATTTTAAAAAATCTCTATGAAAATAGATGTTGTTTTCACAATTTAGACTTTGCCAAATATCCTCAGAAATATCATCTACAGATACAAAAAATGAGGCGTTATTTGTGTTTGAACAGAATTTCAATATTTAGATTTAGCATAAATTTATTCTAGGATAAAGATGCTAAAAAAAAGTGACTCTAAAAACTATACTCTTATAAGAAAATGCTAATGTTTCTTTTTATATTTTCTACCATACCATAATAGTATACCTGTGATTGGTAAACTAGCAGTAAGGAAGCTTATTATAAATGCTATAATTTTTCCGATAATTCCGCCAATTGCACCAACATGAATATCATAATTCATACGTAATATTTTGTCTGCTACTTTAGTATTTTTGTATTTGCCATAAATGCTTTTTGTTTCTATTTCTTGTAAAGAATTTTGGTCGAAGAAACGATAATCGGAATCGTAGTAAATGCCTTTTGTATTAGAAACCTCTACATAAATACTTTCTTCTTTTGTTTCTGGATAATGCAACTCGAAAGCATCTGCATTTGGATTTTCTTTTAACAATTTTGGGATTAATAAATCTATAGGTTTTTCTTTTTTTGATAGTACTATTGAATCTTTATTTTTTGGTACTTCAAAAAAAACTTCTTTTTCGCCACCTGTAGATTTATAAACGACATATTTTAACCAATTATAAGAAATCATAGAACCTGTAAAAGCAATAACTAAAGCAAAAGAACAGATATAAAAACCAATAATAGTGTGTAAATCGAAATTTTTACGTTTCCATTTTGTTGTTTTTTTCCAATCGAACTTTATACGTTGTTTTAGATTTTTACGTTTTTTAGGAATCCACAGAATAAACCCAGATATTATAATTAAAATGAATACTAAAATAGATATACCTACAACTTGCTCACCTATTTCTTTAGGCAACCATAAACGCATATGACCTTTTAATATAAAGGCAAAAAAACCAGATAAGTGATCATCAACCTGAATTACTTTTCCAGAATAAGGATTTATAAAAATACTCTGATAAAACTCTGGTTTTGCATCGTAAAAAATGACTTCAATGGCATCATCATTTTTTTTATAAACGGTTCCATGAACTTTATTGTTAGGAAAAATTTCTTTAGCAATTTCTTTTGCTTTTGAAACCGTAATCATTTTTTGATTTTTGGGAGTAACTTTCTTGTAATCGCTATTTAAATCGTTTATTTCTTCTTGAAATACCCAGCAACAACCAGTAACTGCAACAATAAAAACAACAATTCCTGTTGCTAAACCTAGTATTTTATGAAGTTGAAATATGAGTTTTTTTGACGTCATTTTAGATTGTATTGTAAGAAAGAGCAGCACATTTTGTGCTGCTCTTAATTTTAGTAGATGTTTAGAATTTGTAGGTAAAGTTTGCTAAAATTGCTCTTGGAGATTGTGGGTTTATAGTTGTCCAACCTTTATAGTACTCTTTATTAAAAGCATTATTTAGTTTTAAACTGATTCTATATTTTTCTGCTTGATAAAAAATAGAAGAATTTACAATTGTGTAGCTCGGTAAAATAAATTCTCCTGTAGAAACATAGTTAATGGCAAATCTATCACTAGCACCATTAAAACCAAATCCTAAGCCAAACCCATTTAAACTACCTTCTTGAAATTCGTAATTTGCCCAGAAATTATACAATATTTCTGGTCCTGCTTCTAAAGGTCTTTTATTTAAAATTTCTGTATTATCAGATTTTGTAGTTTTACTGTCATTATTGCTAAAACCAGCTCTAATGTTTAAACCATCAAATGGATTTGCATTTATTTCAACTTCAAAACCTTTACTTACTACTTCTCCTCCTTGTATTTTATTAAAGGGTGATGATGGATCTGTAATAACTCTATCATTAACTTTTATATCATAATAACTTACAGTTGCATTTAATCTGTTTTTAAAAAGATTTGTTTTTACTCCAAATTCAAACTGATTAGCTTCTTCTGGTGTAAAGGTTTTTAATGTTTGAGGACCTGCATTCGGATCTCCAACTAATTGTGGAGCAACATTTGTAAATCCGTTTTGATAATTTGCAAAAAGAGATAATTTCTCTTGAATTGGTTGATATAATAACCCAAATTTTGGAGATAATGTAGTCTGATTAAAATCATCACTTGTATCTGCAACATCACCATCATTTACAAATCTATCTAATCGTAAACCAATCATAGCAGAAAAGTTATTTGTAAGGTTAACTACATCTGATGCATATAAACTATAAATTTCATAATTAGATTTTGC
>NZ_CBFHJT010000008.1:5892-10955 GCF_965656025.1 Polaribacter sp. | reverse complement strand
CGTTAGAAACTGCTTGTGAAGCTAACACAGCATCTACACCAGAAGTAGATAAAGGATAAGCATCTGTTTCTACAGCAGGTGTAAAAGGATTATCGCCATTTGCACCTCCATTTGGTGTTATGTTTCCATAAAAAGCATAAGCAGTGCTATTGTTTGTTTCTGTTGCAGAAAAATAATCAACACCAATAACAACTCTATTTCTTAATGAACCGATATTAAAGTCACCTATAAAATTTTGTTGAATATCAGTAGTTTGGGTATTCGAATTTTGCTTGTTAATGTATCTTGAAAATGTATCTGTTGAAAAAACACCATAATCAAAAAGATATGAATAATACCCTTTTGTTGAAGTAGTACTTTTAGATAATAAGGTTTGAGATTGCCAATTTTCTGATAATTTATAATCCATCTCTAACCTATAATTTTGATTTGGGTTTTTTAGCGTTAAATCGTTACTTGTAAAAGACAATTTGTTGTTATAGCCTAAATCATTTAAATTATTAGCATTTTGTGGAGCACTTCTATTTAAAAACAAAAACATTGGATTTGTCTGTTCTGCTTGTGTAATTTCTGAATAAAATGAGAACGATAATTTATTATTTACTTTATAAGAAAGAGAAGGAGCCACAAAAAATGATTTCATAAAACCAGCATCTTGCCAACTCTGTTGCGTTGTGTAAGCCGTATTTAGTCTGAAATAAATGTTATTTTCTTCACTTAAAGCGGTATTAAAATCTCCTATAATTTGGTTCAAACCAAAAGAGCCTGAAGTATAAGATATCTGACCACCTGAACCAACAAAAGGTTTTTTTGTTACAACATTTATTAAACCACCATAAGAACTTACAGCGTTACCAAATAAGGTAGCAGAAGGACCTTTTAGTACTTCAATTCTCTCAATATTTGCTGGGTTTATGGTTCCGTTTGTTAAACCTGGTAAACCATTTACTAGTTGAGGTTGCACAGAGAAACCTCGCAAAGAATAGTATCCTGCACCATCCCCACCACGTCCGGTCGAGGTCCAAAGTTGTTCGATTCCTGCAGCATTTTTTAAAGCATCATCAAAATTTGTTACAACCTGAGATTCTAATAATTCGTTGGTAACTGTGCTATAAACCTGTGTGTTTTCGATGTCTTTTAGAGGGAGCTTTGCAACATAAGCTGTTTTTTTTCTTGAAAATTTATTAGTTCTTTTTCCAGAAATAATTATTTCGTTTAATATTTCATTTCCTTCAAACAGTATAATATTTCCTAAATTTTTGTTTTCATTATTTAAGATAGATATATTAATTTCTTTGGTTTTATAACCTAAATAAGAGATTGATAATGTGTAGTTACCATTCTCTAAATTTTCAATTTTAAAGATTCCATTTTCATTTGTTTGTGTTCCCTTTTTTGTGTTTTTGATTGCAATAGTAACTTTTGACAGCGGATACTTTTTGTTGTTTTTAATACTTCCTGAAATAATAGAATTTTGGCTAAAAACGAAAGAAGTAGTTAGCAATAATGCCAATGTGATTAATTGATTTTTCATTATGTTTATTTAGATTTAATATAAATAATATTTTCGACAAATATATTTACCGTAAATGATTTACACAAGTTATTTATATTAAATCTAAATAAAAATTATGTTTTTTAATTATAATCTTTAATTTTCAGCTTTTTAAGATAGTAGTTTTTCTAAAACCATAAATTTTGTTTATAGCTACAAAACAATAATTATAACGTTTCTTTAACAAAGTTGCTTTAAAGGTTTAATTGTATCGAAAGTCTAAAAAAGTATCTTTGCAACAACTAAAATCTTTAACTTTCTTGTTTGAAGAGAGTGCAACTAACTAATTATGAGAAAAATAATTCTTGCCATTCTTGGCATTTTAGCTATTATAGGAGCTGTTGTTTTAGGCAATTATATTGTAGCAAAAAATCAGAAACCAAAACCAAAATTTAAAAAGCAAATTAAAACGGTTTTTATACAAGACGTACAAAACAAAAATATACCTGTTATTTTAACTGCAAGTGGTAATTTAACAGCAAAAAACAGAATAGAAATTTTTTCTGAAGTACAAGGTGTTTTAAAATCAGCAAACAAAGCTTTTAAAGCAGGAACAAAATATTATAAAGGAGAAACGCTATTAAGTATCAATAGCGAAGAATTTTACGCAAGCTTACAATCTCAAAAAAGTAATTTATACAATTTAATTACTGCTATTATGCCAGATATTCGATTAGATTATCCGAATGAGTTTTCGAAATGGCAAACCTATTTAAAAAGTTTTAAACTCAATAAACCTGTACCTAAACTTCCTGCGTTTTCTTCGGACAAAGAAAAATATTTTATTTCTGGTAGAGGTATTTTAACAGCGTATTATAATGTTAAAAATTTAGAAGTTAGATATGCTAAACATCAAATAAGAGCACCTTATTCTGGTATTTTAACAGAAGCTTTAGTAAGCCCAGGTACTTTGGTTAGATCTGGACAAAAATTAGGAGAATTTATAGACCCAAGTATTTATGAACTAGAAGTTTCTGTAAATGCTGCCTATGCAGATTTATTAAAGGTTGGCAACTCTGTAGAACTAACTAACTTAGAAAAAACAAAAAAATATACAGGTAAAGTGGTACGTGTAAATGGTAGCGTAGACCAAGTATCGCAAACTATAAAAGCATTTATAGATGTAAAGCATCCAGATTTAAAAGAAGGTATGTTTTTAGAAGCCAATTTGGTGGCAAAATCTATTGAAGAAGCCATAGAAATTTCTAGAAAATTATTGGTAGACAACACTGCTGTTTATACTGTTAAAAACGATAGTATTTTAAATTTAACTACTATAAACCCTGTTTATTTTGGTGCAGAAAAGGTAGTTATAAAAGGCTTAGAAAATAATAATAAAATACTTACACAGCCTTTACCTGGGGCATTTGACGGTATGATTGTTAAAACAAATAAAAAGTAATTATATGAGAAAGATAATTGCTTATTTTATTAAATACCATGTTGCTGTAAATGTAATTGTTTTTGCTTTTTTTATATTTGGTGTTATTGGTGCTATTAGTATGAAATCTTCCTTTTTTCCTTTGGTAGATTCGCAATTAATTAGAATTACATTGGCATATCCAGGAGCTTCTCCTGCAGAAATGGAAGAAGGTGTTGTATTAAAAATTGAAGACAATTTAAAAGGAATTGTTGGTGTAGAAAGAGTAACTTCTGTTTCTAGAGAAAATTCTGCAAATGTAAATGTAGAAGTAGAAAAAGGAAAAAATATAGATGTTGTTTTATCTGATGTAAAAAATGCGGTAGATAGAGTTCCTTCTTTTCCTTCTGGTATGGAACCACCAGTAATTGCTAAAGTAGAAAGCATTAGACCAACTATTAGTTTTACCATAAGTGGTAGCAACGTTTCTTTAAAATCTCTAAAACAATATGCCAGAAATGTAGAAAATGATATACGTGGTATAGAAGGAATTTCTCAAGTAGAAATTTCTGGTTTTCCAGAAGAAGAGATCGAAATTGCTGTGCGCGAAAATGATTTGCGTGCCTATAATTTATCTTTTACAGAAGTAGCAAATGCTGTTAGAAACTCTAATATTTTAATTACAGGTGGTAATATAAAAACCCCAGAAGAAGACTATTTAATAAGGGCTAGTAATCGCTCTTATTATGGTATAGAATTACAAAATTTAATTGTTAGAACAGAAACGAATGGTAATATTATCCGCTTAAAAGATATTGCCACTTTAAGAGATACTTGGTCAGAAAATCCAGATAGATTATACTACAATGGTAATTTGGCAATAGATATTACAGTTAGTAATACCAATAATGAAGATTTAATATCTTCTGCAGACAAAATTAAAGAGTATATTCACAAATACAATCAACAACAACAAAACGTACAGTTAAGTGTTACTAGCGATAGAAGTATTACCTTAAATGGACGTACAAAACTATTGGTAGAAAATGGTATTGTTGGTATTCTATTAGTACTTTTCTTTTTAGCACTTTTCTTAAACCTGCGTTTGGCAATTTGGGTTGCATTTGGTTTGCCAGTTGCCTTTTTAGGGATGTTTATTTTTGCAGCTCAATTTAATGTAACCATCAATGTTTTATCTCTTTTTGGGATGATTATTGTAATCGGTATTTTGGTAGATGATGGTATTGTTATTGGAGAAAATATTTATCACCATTATTACGATTTAGGAAAATCTAAAATTAGAGCAGCCATAGATGGTACCATGGAAGTAATTCCGCCAATTGTTTCTGCTATATTAACTACAATTATTGCTTTTTCAACTTTCTTTTTTGTAGATGGTAGAATTGGGAGTTTCTTCGGAGAAGTATCAACTATAGTATTACTAACGTTAACAGTTTCTTTAGTGGAAGCTTTAATTATTTTACCAGCTCATATTGCACATTCTAAAGCCTTAGATAGAAAGAAATTAGAAAACGGAAATCTTAAAAAAACAAATAAATTAGATGCTTTTTTTAATAAAGTAAACAGAGGTGCAGATAAGTATTTAGGCAAGTTTAGAGACAATTACTATGTACCGTTTTTAAAGTTCTCTTTAAATAACAAAATTTTTGTTTTCTGCTTATTTATTGCAACATTGCTGTTAAGTTTTTCTGCATTGCAAGGTGGCATCATTAAAAGTTCTTTTTTTCCAAGAATTGCTAGTGATAGAGTGCAAATTACCTTAAATATGCCACAAGGTACCAACGAAAAAATTACAGACTCTATTATTTCTATGATAGAAGAAAAAGTTTGGGTGGTAAATAAAGAATATTCTGCAAAACAAACAGGAGATTTAGATGTAGTAGAAAACGTGATAAAAAGAGTAGGTCCAGGAAGCGCAAATGCAACCTTAAATGTAAACCTTTTACCTGGTGAGTCTAGAGATTTTTCATCACCAGAAATTACAAATGCTATACAAAAATTAGTGGGTAAAGTGTATGGTGTAGAAAGTTTGGTCTTTGGTTCTGGAGGTAACTTTGGTGGGAGTCCAGTTGCAGTTTCTTTGTTAGGAAATAACATCACAGAACTAAAAGCAGTTAAAGATGAACT
>NZ_CBFHJT010000008.1:0-5793 GCF_965656025.1 Polaribacter sp. | reverse complement strand
TTTTAGAAAACAACCCGTTACTAAAAGACGTAACAGATAACGATCCTGCAGGAATTAAAGAAGTGCGAGTAAAGTTAAAAGACAATGCTTATCTGTTAGGGCTGAATTTACAATCTATTATGGCTCAAGTACGTGCTGGTTTTTTTGGTTTTCAAGCACAGCGTTTTCAGCGAGGTCAAGACGAAATTAAAGTATGGGTGCGTTATGATAAAAAAGACAGATCTTCTATAAATGATTTAGACGATATGCGTATTGTAACTCCCAATGGCACCAGAGTTCCGTTTTCTGAAATTGCAACTTACATAATTGAAAGAGGAGACATTGCAATCAATCACTTAGAAGGAAAAAGAGAAATACAAATTACAGCAGATTTAAAAGATTTAGAAACTAGTGAAACAGAAATTTTAGATAATATTAAAAACAATATTATGCCAGAAATTCTGTCTAAATACCCAACCGTTTCACCTTTGTATGAAGGGCAAAATAGAGAGGCTAAAAAAACAACAGATTCTGTAAATTTAGTTGGACCAATTATTTTGTTACTAATTTACATTGTAATTGCGTTTACATTCCGTTCTTACAGCCAACCAATTTTACTAATAATTATGATACCTTTTAGCATGATTGGTGTTATTTGGGGGCATTACATTCATAATTTCTCCATTGGTATTTTATCCTTTTTAGGGATTATTGCTTTAATAGGTATTATGGTAAACGATGGTTTGGTTTTAATTGGTAAATTCAACAGTTACTTAAAAGAAGGTTTTAAGTATGATGAAGCTCTTTTAAAAGCGGGGCAATCTCGTTTTAGAGCTATTTTCTTAACCTCTTTAACTACCATTGCAGGTTTAGCGCCTTTAATTTTCGAAAAAAGTAGGCAAGCACAATTTTTAATACCAATGGCAATTTCTATTGCATACGGTATTGCTATAGCAACAGTTTTAACCTTGGTGATGTTACCAATGATGTTGGCTGCATCTAACAAAATTAAGGTAAATATAAAATGGTTAAAAACCGGAAACGAAATTACCAAAGAAGAGGTAGAAAGAGCTATTATAGAATCTAAATATGACGAGAACGAGCAAGAACAAATCTCAACATCAAAAGAAGAAAATTTGCAAATAGATGCTTAAAAAAAAGACAATGAAACTAAATAAAATAATCATTCTTTGTGTCGTTTTCTTATCGACTTCACAAGCATTTTCTCAAGAAATTTTAACCAAAAAAGAAGCATTAGAAATTGCTTTAGAAAAAAATTTCGGAATTAAAATTGCCAATAACAATCTAGAAGTTGCTAAAAATAATACGAGTATTTTAAATACAAGATATTTACCAACAGCTACCTTAAATTCTGGTGCAGATTATAGAACAAATAATCAAAAAATTGTTTTTACAGACCCACAAACAGGTAACGATTCTGAAAGAGTTGGTAATGGAGTTATCACAAAAAATTACAACGCATCTGTAGCTTTAAATTATACCATTTTTGATGGTTTGGGTAGAAAATACAACTACAAACAATTGAAAGAGACTTATAATTTAACGGCATTACAAGCCAGAGAAACCATAGAAAACACCTACTTACAATTGTTTACTTTGTATTTTCAAATTGCACGATTATCAGAAAATACCAATAATTTAAACGAAGCTTTAGACATTTCTAAAAAGCGATTGAAAAGAGCAAAATATCAATATGATTATGGGCAATCTACAAAACTAGAAATGTTAAATGCAGAAGTAGATGTAAATAACGATAGTATATCTTTAATTACTGCGCAACAACAATTAAGTAACGCAAAAAGAGGTTTAAACGTAGTTTTAGGAGTAGAAAAAGATGTAAATTATATAGTAGAAACTGAAGTCGATTTTAATAAAATGTTGGTCTTAGACGAGCTAGAACAAAAAACAATGGCAAACAATAGTTTGTTAAAACAAAACGAAAAAAATATTGCTATTAGCGAGTTTAACATCAAAGTAAACAGAGCAAACTATTTTCCATCGTTAAACTTTAATGCTTCTTATGGGTTCAACAGAACAGAAAACGAAAACTTGGTAAACCCTTTTGGGGCGCGTTTAATAACTTCAGATGGATTAAATGCAGGTGTAACTTTATCTTGGAATATTTTTGACGGTGGAACCACAAAAACACGAGTTGCCAACGCTAAAATTGCCTTAGAAAACCAAGAAATTTTACTAGAACAACAAAAAGTTACTATTAAAAATACGTTAAAAAATACTTGGGAAAATTATAACAATCAACTTTTTATATTAAAAGCACAAGAACAAAACGTATTAACCACACAAAATAATTTTGATAGAACACAAGAGCGCTTTAAATTAGGCCAAGTAAGTTCTATAGAATTTAGACAAGCTCAAATTAATTTGATTAATGCAAAAACAGCCTATAACAACGCAAAATTTGATGCCAAATTAATTGAATTACAACTTTTACAACTTAGTGGAGATATTTTAAATGTAAGTTTTTAAGAAACTGATATTTATCATAGTTTAAAAAAGTCATTCAATTTAATTTTACCAAATAAATTATAAAAGATGAAATTTTTAAATCTACCTTTAGTTTCTTGGACAAATGGTACCATTATGATTGGTGTTTTTGCATTGGTTGTAGTTGGTTTAGTTGCAGCAATATTCTTGTTAATCAATAGCGACAAGAAACCATCAAAATAATAATTTTGTTTAGTATTTTAAACCCAAGTGTAAGCTTGGTTTTTTTTGTTTTTTGATATCATTAAGTTACTTTTATCTATATTTATACTTTAAAAATAGTGGTAAGATGCATACAGATATAGTTACTAACTTTGGTTATCTATTCGAAAAAGAATTATTAGAAGATATAAGTAAAATAGGTATTACCAAAAACTTTAAAGCAGATAGTACAATTATAGAATTAGGAGACTACATAAAATCGATGCCACTATTAATATCTGGTGCCATAAAAATACTCAGAGAAGACGAAAAAGGAGAAGAGCTTGTATTGTATTATTTAGAAAAAGGAGACACTTGTGCCATGACATTATCTTGCTGTATGGGACAAACTAAAAGTAAAATTAGAGCTGTGGCCGAAACAGATGTTTCTTTAATTTTATTGCCTAAAGAAAAAATGGCAGAGTGGTTAACTTCCTATAAAACATGGCAATCTTTTATATTGCAAAGCTATCACAATAGAGTAGAAGAGCTCTTGCAAGCTGTAGATACTATTGCTTTTTTTAAAATGGATGAACGCTTATTTAAGTACTTAAAAGACAAAGCTATGGTTACCCATAATGATGTTCTACAAGTTACTCACAAACAAATTTCAGAAGATTTACATACCTCTAGAGTTGTAATTTCTAGATTGTTAAAAAAACTAGAAAACGAACAAAAAATTCAGCTTTTTAGAAATAGCATAAAAATTTTAGAACTGTAACATAGGTTACTGTAAAAAAGAAAACTACATCTTATTTTTGTAAAAAAAAGATGAAAGCACTTACATTACTTTTAGGGCTTACAGTATTTTTTAGCTGTAAAGATTCGAATAGGCCCTCTTACTCAAAAAAGAATAACGAGGTTATAAAGAAAACACAACCTCATGAGGGTAAAAAACTTATGGAAAACAAATGTTATGTTTGTCATAGCCCTTCTGCTTCGCATGATGATAGAATTGCACCGCCAATGATAGCTATTAAGAAACATTATATTTCTTCAGAAACCACCAAAGAAGAATTTATAACTTCTCTACAAAATTTTGTGAAAAATCCAACCAAAGAAGCAACAAAAATGAGAGGTGCAGTTAAAAGGTTTGGGGTAATGCCAAAACAAGCTTTTTTAGAAGATGATATAAAAAAAATTGCTGAATACATGTTTGATCATGAAATTGAAAAACCAACATGGTTTGAGTCTCATTTTAATGAAGAAAAAGGAAAGGGACATGGAAAAGGAAATGGAAAAATGAAAGGAAAGCAACAACATAAAATGGGTAGAAATTTAAAAGATTTACCTTATTCAGAAAGAGGTCTACAATATGCACTTTCTACAAAAGCTGTGTTAGGTAAAAATTTAATGGGTAAAATACAAAAAGAAGGTACTTTAGCAGCATTAAAATTTTGTAATGTAAAAGCATATCCTCTAACAGATAGCATGTCTGTTTACCACAATGCAAGCATTAAAAGAGTTTCAGATAAACCTAGAAATCCAAAACATAAAGCCAATTTAGAAGAGCTAAAAATAATTAATTCATTTAAAAATGATGTTGCAGCAAACAAAGATTCAGAACCCATAGTTATAGAGTCTTCAAATAATGTAAATGTGTATTATCCTATAAAAACAAACAGTATGTGTTTACAATGCCATGGTGCACCTAAATCTCAAGTTACAGAAAATACACTCTCAGCATTAAAAAAATTATACCCAAAAGATAAAGCTTTGGGTTACGATATTAACCAAGTTCGTGGAATTTGGAATGTTTCATTTAATAAAAAATAGTTCTTAGGCATGAGCAAATTTTCAGAAATAATAAACCAAGATAAACCCGTTTTAGTAGATTTTTTTGCAGAATGGTGTGGGCCTTGTAAAATGATGAGTCCTATTTTAAAAGAAGTTAAAGACACACTGCAAGATAAAGTTGCAATTCTTAAAATTGATGTTGATAAAAATCAAGCCATTGCTGCAAAATATCAAGTTAGAGGTGTACCCACATTAATAATATATAAAGAAGGCAAACAAGTTTGGAGAAAATCTGGAGTGGTACAAAAAAATGAATTAGTTCGTATTATAAGTAGTTTTAGTTGATTTTTTATAATAGTTGATCGAAAAGCACTTGAGAAATCAAGGGTTTTTTTAAAAATATATATTTTAGTAAAATGGAATTATCAGCAGATTTTTGGAATAATAAATACAAAACAAACAAGATTGGTTGGGATTTGGGGGAAGTTTCTCCACCTTTAAAAGCTTATTTTGATCAGTTACAGCATAAGGAACTCAAAATTTTGATTCCCGGTGGCGGAAACTCTTATGAAGCTGAGTATCTTTTTAACAAGGGATTTAAAAATGTGTATGTAATAGACATTGCAAAACAACCTTTACAAAACATAAAAGTAAGAGTTCCCCATTTTCCTGAATCTCAGTTAATTTATCAGGATTTTTTTGAATTAGAGGAACAATTTGATTTGATTATTGAGCAGACTTTTTTTTGTGCAATTAATCTTGAGTTAAGACCAAAATATGCAGAAAAAATACACTTCATTTTAAAACCACAAGGAAAGTTAGTAGGTGTACTTTTTGATGCTATTTTAAATGAAGATCATCCACCTTTTGGTGGCAACAAAGAAGAATATCTCAACTATTTTCAACCTTATTTTAAAAACGTTCAAATGACACCTTGTTACAATTCTTTCCAAAATAGAAAAGGTATGGAGTTATTTGTTAAAATTCAAATACAATAAAAAAGAGAGCTCACAAGCTCTCTTTTTTATTGTATTTTTTAAAAACTATACTGAAAAAAAGCAGTTATATTTCTACCAGGTTCTGTAATTGGAATCCTTCCAAAATCAGCTTGATTGGTAAAACTAAAGTTTAAATGATTATTATACGTTTTATCAAAAACATTAATAGCAGCAAAACCTAAATTTGCATTTTTAAAAGGTTTAAAGCCAAAACGAACATCAACAGTTTGGTAACCCTCTGTGCTTGTTTCTCCAAAACTTGGTGCAATTTCATTTTGAGAACTAGTAATGTTATACTGCACATTTGCCCAGTATTTTTCTTTATTTGTTCCTAAAATTAATCGTGCATTAA
>NZ_CBFHJT010000007.1:29438-58933 GCF_965656025.1 Polaribacter sp. | reverse complement strand
TTTAGAATAAGAAAAAGTAGATTTTCTTTTTTAAAAACAATCAATAAGTTATTTTTGCATTGAATAAAATTAATCGAACTCCATTTATTTCTTTTTTTTAAGAAATGTCAATATTAAATGGGCTTAAAAACAAACCAATGAGTGTTTTAGTAAATAAAAATTCAAAAATAATAGTACAAGGTTTTACAGGTAGTGAAGGTACTTTTCACGCAGGTCAAATGATAGACTATGGGACCAATGTTGTTGGTGGTGTTACTCCAGGTAAAGGAGGGCAAGAACACTTAAACAAACCTGTTTTTAATACGGTTGTAGAAGCTGTAGAAAAAGTAGGCGCAGATACTTCTATTATTTTTGTACCACCAGCTTTTGCAGCAGATGCAATTATGGAATCTGCAGATGCAGGTATTAAAGTAATTATTTGTATTACAGAAGGTATACCCACTGCAGATATGGTAAAAGTTAAAGCTTACATTGCAGATAAAGATTGTAGATTGGTTGGACCAAATTGTCCAGGTGTAATTACTCCAGATGAAGCTAAAGTAGGTATTATGCCAGGTTTTATCTTTAAAAAAGGGAAAGTAGGTATTGTATCTAAATCGGGTACGTTAACTTACGAAGCTGCTGACCAAGTTGTAAAACAAGGTTTTGGTATTACTACTGCAATTGGTATTGGTGGAGACCCAATTATTGGAACTACAACAAAAGAAGCTGTAGAAATGTTAATGAATGATGATGAAACTGAAGCAATTGTAATGATTGGTGAAATTGGTGGAAATTTAGAAGCAGAAGCTGCACAATGGATTAAAGCTGATGGTAATAGAAAACCAGTTGTAGGTTTTATTGCTGGACAAACCGCTCCAGCAGGAAGAACAATGGGGCACGCAGGTGCTATTGTTGGTGGTGCAGATGATACAGCTCAAGCAAAAATGAAAATTTTAGCTGCAAATGGCGTACACGTTGTAAGTTCTCCAGCTAAAATAGGAGAAATGGTAGCAAGTGTTTTAAAATAATAAATATTAAGTTATAACAAACCCAATAAATTCCCGTGAAAACGGGAATTTCTTTTTTATATTTGAATATCAACTAAATAAAATATTATGAAATTATTAGAAAATAAATCTGCAATTGTTACAGGAGCAACTAGAGGAATTGGAAGAAGTATTGCTGTAGAATTTGCAAAACAAGGTGCAAATGTTGCATTCACATATAGCTCTTCTGTTGATGCTGCCAAAGCTTTAGAAGAAGAACTTACTTCTTATGGTGTTTCTGCAAAAGGATATCAATCTAACGCTGCAGATTTTAATGCAGCCCAAGAGTTGG
This sequence comes from Polaribacter sp., assembly GCF_965656025.1. Lineage (GTDB taxonomy): Bacteria > Bacteroidota > Bacteroidia > Flavobacteriales > Flavobacteriaceae > Polaribacter. The sequence goes on along the minus strand of NZ_CBFHJT010000007.1, from coordinate 57,613 downwards.
CAAAAGATGTACAAAAAGAATTTGGAAGCATTGATATTTTAGTAAATAATGCAGGTATCACTAAAGATAATCTGTTAATGCGTATTTCGGAAGAAGATTTTGATAAAGTAATAGAAGTGAATCTGAAATCTGTTTTTAATCTAACAAAAGCAGTAATAAGACCAATGATGAAACAAAGAGCAGGTTCTATTATTAATATGAGTTCTGTTGTTGGTTTGAAAGGTAATGCAGGACAAGCAAATTATGCAGCATCTAAAGCTGGAATTGTAGGTTTTTCTAAATCTGTTGCCTTAGAATTAGGTTCTAGAAACGTAAGAAGTAATGTAATTGCACCAGGTTTTATAGAAACTGAAATGACTGCAAAATTAGATGAAGCTACTGTACAATCTTGGAGAGATGGAATTCCATTAAAAAGAGGAGGACAGCCAGTAGATATTGCAAATGCATGTATATTTTTGGCATCTGATATGAGTGCTTACATTACAGGACAAACATTATCTGTAGATGGTGGTATGTTAACTTAAATTTTTAATTTAAGTTATTCTGAACTTGTTTCAGAATCTAATTTAAATAAACTTAAAACCTACAACAAATTAACGTTGTAGGTTTTCTTTTTTAAGTTTGTTATTTATATCTTTCACACAAATAATAAAACATTGCAGTCAACAACTATTTTATATATAATCATAGCTTTATTATTAAGTCTTTTTGTGGCTTATTTTCAATATTTTTATAAAGTAAAAAAGTCACCAAAAATTACAATTCTGCTTTTTATATTAAAAGCATTGTCCTTATTTTTATTGATTTTATTATTGATAAATCCCAAAATAAAAACAACTACTTACAAAAACATCAAACCAACACTTTCTATTTTAGTTGATAATTCTAAGTCAATTGATTTTTTTAAAGAAAAAGAAAATGTAAAAGATTTAATAAGTACTTTAAAAAGTAATACTAGTTTAAATGATAAGTTTGCGTTAGAAAATTTTGCTTTTGGCGATGATTTACAAATTGAAGATAGCTTATCATTTAACGCAAACGAAACCAACATTTACAAGGCTTTAAATGACTTACATAATCTTAATAAAAGTAAAAATGCACCTATTCTTTTAATTACAGATGGCAACCAAACGATTGGGAATGACTATGAATTTATAAACACAAAACAAAAAATATATCCAATAGTTGTTGGAGATACCACTATTTACAAGGACCTTAAAATAAGTCAGGTAAACGTAAATAAATACAGCTATATTAAAAATAAATTTCCTGCAGAGGTAATTTTAAATTATCAAGGTAATGAAAATGTTACCACAAAACTTTCTATTTTTAGTGGAGGTAAAGTTGTTTATTCTAAAAATATTAGCTTTTCTAAAGAAGCAAATTCTAAAATTATAACTACAAATTTAGCTTCTATAAAAGAAGGTGTTAATTATTACACAGCCTCCTTACAAAAAATAGAAAACGAAAAAAACATTCAAAATAATACTAAAAACTTTTCTGTAGAAGTTATAGACGAACAGACAAAAGTGTTAATTTTAAGTACTGTTTTACATCCAGATATTGGTGCTTTAAAAAAGGCGATAGAAAGTAACAAACAACGTTCTGTAGATGTTTTTTTAATTGACAAATTTAAAAATCAAATAAATGATTATCAGTTAGTTGTTTTGTTCAATCCAAACAATGAGTTTAAAAATATATTTACTAAAATAAAACAAAATAATAATAACTTTATTCTGATTTCTGGCGCAAATACAGATTGGAATTTTTTAAACAATCAACAATTAGGTTTTTCAAAAAAGTTTATCAATCAGACAGAAAATTACGGTGCAAATTACAATGGTAATTTTTTAACTTTTCTACAGAAGGATATTGGTTTTAATCAATTTTCTCCTTTAGAAGATAAGTTTGGTGAAATTTTATTTTCAAAAGATCATCAAGATTTGTTAACTCAAAATATAAACGGATTACAAACCAATCAACCTTTATTATCTGTTTTAGATGTTAATAACCAAAAAATTAGTGTGCTATTTGGCGAAGGTATTTGGAAATGGAGAGCAACCAGTTTTTTAAATACCAATTCTTTTCAAGAGTTTGATCAATTTATTGGCAATTTAGTTCAGTTTACGGCATCTAATAAAAAAAGAAGTCGTTTAGAGGTGAATACAGAAAATCTATATCCAGCCAATTCAAATATTAATATATCTGCCTTTTATACAGATAAAAATTATCAATTTGATGCAAGAGCATCCTTAGAGATCACCATTACAAATACAGAAACAAAAGAAACGAAAAAGTTACCATTATCACTTATAAATAACTCTTACCAGGTTTCTGTAAATAATTTAATATCTGGTAACTATAATTTTAAAGTAGATGTTTTAGGGCAAAATATTAAAAAGTATGGTAAATTTAAGGTAACAGATTATCAAATTGAAGAACAATTTACAAGTGCTAACAAATCGAAATTGTTAAAATTAGCTTCTAAAACAGGAGGGAAGTTATATTATAAAACCCAAATAGAGAGTTTAATAGAAAACTTATTAGAAGATAAAAGATATTTTACAACCCAAAAGTCTATCGATAAAGAACAAAATTTAATAGACTGGAAATGGATTTTATTTTTAGTAGTTGTACTTTTTACTGCAGAGTGGTTTATCAGAAAATATTTTGGTAAAATTTAATAAACTTCAATTAAAATTGCATCTTTTAAAAGTTTTTACCGTCATATATTAAAAATAATATGTCAAATCATAATCAACATAATCATTCTGCAACAAATAATATTAGTACTGCCTTTTTTTTAAATCTTTTATTTACAATTATTGAGTTTTTTGGAGCATTTTACACAAATAGTTTGGCTATTATGTCAGACGCTATTCACGATTTAGGAGATTCTTTAAGCTTAGGAATGTCATGGTATTTTCAAAAAATATCAACTAAAAAAGCAACAAAAATCTATTCTTATGGATTTAAAAGGTTTTCTTTATTAGGGGCAATTATAAACTCTATAATCTTATTAATAGGCTCTTTTTTTGTAATTTATAAAGCCATACCAAGAATTATCAATCCAGAAGAGTCAGATGCAAAAGGAATGATGTGGTTTGCAATCTTAGGGATTATTATAAATGGTGCAGCGGTTTTAAAATTAACGCAAGGAAAATCATTAAATGAACGTGTAGTTACTTTACATTTATTAGAAGACGTTTTAGGTTGGGTAGCTGTATTAATTGCAAGTATTGTTATGCAATTTTGGGATATCCCAATTTTAGACCCATTATTATCTTTGGCTATTGCTTTTTTTATTCTGTTCAATATTTATAAAAATGGTAAAGAAAGTATCAGAATTATTTTACAAGGTGCTCCAATAAAAATTTCTTTAGATGATATAAGAGACGCAATACTAAAAAATAAGAACATAAAAAGTTTACAAGATTCTCATTTATGGACAATGGATGGAGAGCAAAATGTTTTTACAGCCCATTTAATTTTAGTTGATACTTCTATTACTTCGAAAGAATCTTTAAAAATAAAACAAGATATTAAAGCTGTTTTATTAAATAAATTTCAACTAGAACATATTACCTTAGAGATAGTTAATTTAGAAGATTCTGAGTATATAGATTGTGTTTCATCAAGTTAATTCGTAAATTTGATAAAACTTAAAATAAACAAAAATGGCAAGAAATCAAGCAGAACTTAATTTTCCAAAAGGTGGCGTCCTTTTTATCATAGTAGCCGTAGTTTTAATCATATTATTTTCTAGATCTACAGTAACTATTGGTCCTGGTGAGGGTGGTGTAGTTTTCGAAAGATTTGGAGATGGTATCAACACAGACAAAACATATGGAGAAGGTTTTCAAATAGTGGCTCCTTGGAATGAAATGATTGTACGTAAAGTACGTCAGCAATCTATTTCAGATGAAATGAATGTTTTATCTGTAAACGGGTTAGAAGTAAAGGTAAGTGGTACAATTTGGTATGAACCTGAATTCTCTAAATTAGGTCTTTTAATTAAAACGAAAGGAGAAGATTATGAGCGTGAATTATTAGATCCTGCAATAAATGCGGCAGCAAGAAGTGTTGTTGGACGCTACACACCAGAACAATTATATTCAAGTAAAAGAGATGTAATTGAACAAGAAATTTTAGATGAAATAACAAAACTTTTAGAAGACCAATATTTAATTGTAAAAAGAGTTTTAGTAGAAGACGTAAAATTACCACCTACAATTAGAACAGCAATTGAAACTAAATTAAAGCAAGAGCAAGAGTCTTTAGAGTATGAGTTTAGATTAGCAAAAGCTAAAAAAGAAGCAGAAAGACAAAAAATTGATGCAGAAGGTAAAGCTGTAGCAAATAAAATTTTAAGTGCTTCTTTAACAGATAAGATACTACAAGAGAAAGGAATAGAAGCAACATTAGAGCTTTCTAAATCTCCAAATAGTAAAGTTGTTTTAATAGGCTCTGGTAAATCTGGCATGCCAATTATATTAGGTAACCAATAAAATTAAAACATACTTTTAAAAAAAAAATCTAGCTTTTGCTAGATTTTTTTTGTTTAACACTATTTTAAATGTAATTCCTAAAGTTCTGTTAAAGAGAAAATAATGTGTAACTAATAGGTAATGTCATCGTCTTATTTATGAATACGAAAAACAAAATATACATTATGATATCAACAGAAACCAAAAACAGAGAAAATAAAAAAAACGAAATAGTTTTTTCTAAAAGAAATACTTGGAACACCAGAAGAAAGTATAACTACAAATACATTACAACTGTATTTTAGTTAGTTATTAGTTAGTTTTTAATAGTTGATCAAGGTCAGAAACATGGTTTCTGGCCTTTTTCATTGATAAGTACTTAATTTTTTTCAGGAATTTTGTTTCGTTCAATTTTACCCTTTTTCAAGGCTTTGTAGTTTTCATAACAATCTAAAACAGCCTCTATCATTTGTAAATCAGACGCTTTTTTTATAAAATATGCAGAGTAATTGCAGTCTGTTAAAAGTTCAGAAAGTTCTTGTCTGTCCATTTCTAAATATTCCATCATAACCTCTCGATCAAACTTACCCGCTAGCATTTTACGCAAATCGTCTTCTTTTTTTAATGTTTGTAGCTTTTTTAATTGTTTGGGTTTTTTTCCGAATAAATTATATAAAAAATCTACTGGTTGAAACAAAGCAGCTACTGGCGATGAAAAGTTTTTACTCCTTGGTTTACCTACTTCATAAGTTTGCGGCAAACCGTTAATGTGTATTCTTGTAAAACGATCTTTTGGCACCATTTTTACATCAACCTCTAAAACACCAATTAATTTTGTAGATCTAATAACTACCTCTTTAATTTCTTCTGGTTTTTCATACAAAGCAATTTCTAATTCATTTCCTTTTAGTAAATCATTCGTAATTTTTAATTTTATGGAAGAATACCCTAAATAGGATACTAAAATTGTATCATTTACTCTTGTTGGTAATTCAAAAAAACCTTTATCATCTGTAATAGTTCCCTTAACAGAGTTTAAATTAAGCACGTGAGCAGCACTTAACGCTTTATTATTAGTAGCATGTATAATTTGACCTTTTAACGTTTTAATGCGTAAAGAATCTTTTTGAGAGAATATGCTTAATGTTAGAAATAAGCATAAAAATAATAGTATTTTTTGCATAATACAATAATAGTAATTATCAAGTATAGTTTGGTTAATTATTTGTGAAAGAAATAAAAATAAAAATGTGCGCACGAGAAGATTCGAACTTCCACAAACTTGCGTTTACAGCCCCCTCAAGGCTGCGCGTCTACCAGTTTCGCCACGTGCGCTTTATTTTTAATAAAAAAAGGCTAAGCTTTAAGCTTAACCTTTTGTGTGACCGGGCTGGGGCTCGAACCCAGGACCCTCTCCTTAAAAGGGAGATGCTCTACCAACTGAGCTACCAGGTCTTTTTCTTAAATCGGTTGCAAATATACTATCAATATTGAAATTATAGGCATAAAAATGAAATTTTTTTATCGATATTTGTCAAAATTTTAGAAAAAATGAAAATCATCCTTTTAGGGTATATGGCATCTGGAAAAACAAGTATTGGTAAAAAACTTGCTAAAAAGTTATCTATGAAGTTTTTAGACCTAGATGACTATATAGAAGAGAAAGAAAATAGGTCGATTTCTGAAATCTTTAAAGAAAAAGGAGAAGTGTATTTTAGAATTATAGAAAACAAATATTTACTAGAATTATTAGATAAAAAGACTTCTTTTATACTTGCTTTAGGTGGTGGTACACCTTGTTATGCAAATAATATGGATTTTATAAATAAAACTGATGCACATTCTATTTATTTAAATGGTAGTACTGCAAATATGATTGAAAGGTTGATTAGAAAAAAGAGTAAAAGACCTTTAGTGGCTTCTTTAGATGATGATAAAATTCCAGAATTTGTGGCAAAACATTTATTTGAAAGACGTCCTTTTTATGAAAAAGCGAAAACTACTATTTCTATAGATAACAAAACTAAAAAAGAGGTTGCTAAAGAGCTTTATGAGCTATTAAACTAAATAAGCTTTTGCTTGATTGTTAAAAAACTCTACTTGTACATGTTCTTTAATTGAAGTAGATAAAGAAATGCCTTTAAAATCTGCCTTAACAGGATATTTTTTATGATTTCTATTAACTAAAACAGCAGTTTTAAAACGCTTTAAAGGTACATCTAAAAAATGTTTAATACCGTAAATTAAAGTAGTTCCAGAGTTTAAAACGTCATCTACCAACACTAAAGATTTGTTTTTGTAATCTTTAATTTCTAAAGATGTAGTTATTGTTTCTAAAGGTTTTTTCTTGTTGATCTTCACTTCGCATAAAGTAATTGTAAGTGGCGATATTTGCTCTAAAATATTCGCAATTTTTTTAGCAAAGGTGTAACCATTGCCAATAATACCAGCTATTACGACTTCTTTTTCATTAACGTTACTCTCGTAAATTTGATAAGCGATTCTTTTTATTTTTTGATTTATTTGAGCTGTATTTAAAATGTTATTGTCTGTTACAATCATAAGTCTTCGTTTGTATCGTCTTGAAAGTTATCTATATCTCTTCTATCTTTTTTAGTAGGTCTACCCACTCCTTTTTTTCTGTAATAATCTTTGGCATATTTTAAAAGTGCTGTTTTTTCAAACTCTTCTTTAGGGGTAACATCTTTTCTAAATTGATCTACCAATTTTGCGCCAACTCTACTTTCTGGTAAATTTAAAACTTTAAATTGATAGTTAATCTGATTTTTTCGAACTAAAATTAATTCGCCACCAAAAACCTCTTTAGAAGGTTTTAAGTTGGTGCCATTTATTTTAACCTGTCCTTTTTTACACGCTGTTGTGGCAATACTTCTGGTTTTAAAAACCCGAATACACCATAAAAATTTATCAATCCTCATAAAAAAAGTTAAAATGTTATGTTTGTCTTTTTACAAAGGTATAAAAATGGTAAATTGCGCCCATAAATTTTAAGATTAAATGAATAAAATTAAAAATATTTTTTTGTTATTACTTTTAGGAGTAGTTTTATTTAATGCGTGTGATGATCAACCAACTGGTTTTCAAAATCCCTTTCTAGATATTGACCATGAGGCATTGGCCTTGGCAGATAATGATACTTTGGTAAAGTTTTTAAAAAGCCATTATTATGATAGTGGTTTAGATTCTGTTAAGGTTTTAGTAAATGGAGAAACCCCATTATTTGAAGATAGCAAACTAATAACAGTACCAGCAATTAGAAATGATATTGATTACAAACTTTACGTGTATCAAACTAGAGTTGGAGATCCAGCACCAGATACTGATAAAGGTTTTCCTAGTGTTGCAGATTCTATTTTTGCAAAATATTCTGGACAAGCTATTGTAAATGGATCAGAATTAGGCAGTAGATTTGATAGCAATACAACTGGAGCTTGGTTTTCTTATTCTAACCTAGCTGTTAGAGGTTGGTCCTATGGATTTGAGCTTTTTAAAGGTGGTTACTTAAAAAAGGAAGCAAATGGTGATCCTTTTAACGGACCAATTACTTATTTAAATGGAGGCAAAGGAGTTTTATTTATTCCTTCTGGTTTAGCATATACTTCTATAAATCCCAACAATTATACAAGTAATTTAGTAAACGCTAATTTAATGTTTTATATAGAATTATTAGATTTTGTTGAAGATACAGACCATGATAATGATGGAACACCTTCTGCAGATGAAGATGCAAATGGAGACGGAGATCTAACCAATGATTTTAGTGATACAGACAGACCAACGTTACCAGATTACTTAAATCCGAATGTGTAAGTATTTGTAATATTGATATAAAAAAAAAGTCTCTTGAGTTTTCAAGAGACTTTTTTTTGCATTATTTTTTATTATAATTTATAAGATAAACCAAAAATTATTTGATTAACTCTTGTATCAAACTCTACTTTTGTAGCACCGTTTAGAAAGCTGGATTCTATATCATTAAAACCTCTTTCCCAACGAACGTCTATACCTAATCTACCAAGTTCTATACCACCTCCAAATTGAAGACCAACAGTAAAACCATCTCCTTCTACATCTGGTATATCGCTAATGCTAAAGTCAGAATCTAAAACATATTGAAAAGAAGGGCCAACAAAGATATTTCCCACTCCAAATATTTTTTTACCTAATAATACAGGAATATCAATTTTTTGGAAACTAAAAGTTGTTGTTTTTGCAGATGCACCACCATTATATGTAATATCATTCTGTAAATTGGTATATACTAATTCTGGTCTTATGTACAAGCCTAAAATAGGTATTTTACCTCTTAACCAAATACCCGCATGATAACCTGCTTTGTTTTCAGCTCCATCAAAAACATCTTGTCCTGTTTCTTTAATAGAGTTAGAATTGTAGTTGATACCACCTTTTAAACCAAAGCTTACTTGTGCACTAGAAGTTTGACTAAAAGCAAAAGCCAAACAAATTAATAAGATTACTTTTTTCATAATTTTCATTTTAAATTAATGTTAGGGATTTTAAATATAAACAATTTTATTTTCTTGAAATGACTTTTTTAGCGGCTTTTACAACTGCAGCTGCATCTAAACCATATTTTGCCATTAGTTGCTCTGGTGTTCCAGACTCACCAAAAGTATCGTTAGTACCAACAAATTCTTGTACAGTTGGTGCGTTTAAAGATAGTGTTCTTGCAACACTTTCGCCTAAACCACCAATTACATTATGTTCTTCTGCAGTAACTATGCAACCTGTATTTGCAACAGATTTTAAAATTATTTCTTCGTCTAAAGGCTTTATTGTGTGTATATTGATAACTTCTGCAGAAATTCCTTCTGCTTCTAATTGTTCAGCAGCTTGCAGAGATTCCCACACTAAATGGCCTGTTGCAACAATAGTTACATCTGTACCTTCTGTTAATTGTATTCCTTTACCAATTTCAAATTTTGTATCCGTTGGCATAAATACAGGTACTTTTGGACGACCAAAACGTAAATAAACAGGACCATCAAAATCTGCGATGGCAATAGTAGCAGCTTTGGTTTGGTTATAATCACATGGATTAATTACAGTCATACCGGGTAACATTTTCATCAAACCAATATCTTCTAAAATTTGATGTGTAGCACCATCTTCACCTAGAGTAACACCTGCATGCGATGCACATATTTTTACATTTTTACCAGAATAAGCAACAGATTGTCTTATTTGATCATAAACACGACCTGTAGAAAAATTTGCAAAGGTACCTGTAAAAGGTATTTTACCACCAATGGTTAAACCAGCAGCAATACCAATCATATTTGCTTCTGCAATACCAACTTGGAAAAATCTTTCTGGATTTTCTTCAATAAATTGATTCATTTTTAAAGAACCAATTAAATCTGCACATAAAGCAACTACATTAGGGTTTGTTCTGCCTAACTCTGTTAAACCATCTCCAAAACCAGAACGAGTGTCTTTTTTATCTGTGTATGTGTATTTTTTCATTATAAAATTGTAAGAATTTTGTATTGTATAATTTGGGGTAAAAATAAACTTTTATTTATGATACAGAAGATAAAATACAGAATACAAATTAAGACTTCTTAACATATCGTTAGAAAGTTTTAAAATTTAAAGTTTCATAAAAGCTTCATATAATTTATAAACGGGTAAACCTACAACATTAAAATAACTACCAACGATATTTTTAATGCCGATAAATCCAATCCATTCTTGTATGCCATAAGCACCGGCTTTGTCAAAAGGCTTGTAATTGTTGATGTAATAGTTAATTTCATCATCCGTAAGTTCTTTAAAAGAAACTGTAGTTACATCATTTACAATTTTCTGAATTTTTTTATTTTTTATAGAGATAGAAGTGATTACTTGATGTTTTTTACCAGATAAGTTTCTTAACATTATAAAAGCTTCTTTAGCATCTTTTGGTTTTCCTAAAGCTTGGTTTTCTAACCAAACAATAGTATCTGAAGTAATTAATAAGTCGTTTTCTTTTAAATTGGTAAAAGCTTCTGATTTTAAGTTGGCTAAATAATCTGTAATTTCTACTCCTTTTAATTCTTTTGGGTAAATTTCTTCTACTTCTTTTAATTGTATGGTAAAATCGATATCTAAATCCTTAAAAAATTGTTGTCTTCTAGGAGATTTAGAAGCTAGAATTACATTATAATTTTTAAGTTTTTCTTTTAACATGAATTGTTTTTCTTTTGTCAGGTTACGCGCAGTCGAAACCTATAAGACTTAAATAATATTAATTACCTCTCGACTGCGCTCGAGGAGACAATTTAGCTTTTAATCTATCTTAAATAATAACATCGATAAAACCCCTAAAAACATAATTAATTTCATTAAACTGCTTAAATAGGAAAAATCTTTTTTCTTTTCAGCTTTCCATAGTAAGTAGAGAAAGTAGAGCAGTGGTAATAGGATAAATAGAATTCCGTAACTTAAAAATAAGAGTTCTTGTTTTATAGTCTGTAAAACCATCAATAAAAAAACTAACAAAATACAACCAAAGAAAAAAGCGACGTGAGAAGCTCTTTTTCTGCCAATTAAAATGGGTAATGTTTTGGCTTTTATTTTTAAATCGCCATTAATGTCTTCTATGTCTTTTATGATTTCTCTGATTAATGTGGTTAAAAAAGCGAAAGTTGTATATAAAATGATTTTTATCCATACTTGAAAAAATAAAAGAGAATTTCCTTGTTCTTCTGGAATGGGTTCAATAAAATCTAAAAATTTACAACCATACCAATAAACAATATAAATTGTTAATGATACAAAAATTGATATAAGTAAATTTCCTAAAATTAATTTTTTCTTTAAAAAAAAAGCATAAAAAAGTAAACCTAAAACACATCCCAAAAATAGAAAATTACTTAAGAGTAAGTTTAAGTTTTCAGATAAAAGATAGCTTATAATTAGTCCCCAAAAAGTTAATAAATAATAACTTTTCCATGCTTTTTTTCTAGTAATAGTTTTACCAATAAAAAGTTTGTGTGGTTTGTTGATTATATCAGCCTCAACATCATAAATATCATTAATAATATAACCTCCAGCAGTTATTAATAAAACAGATAAAACAAGAAAAGTAAATTCTAAATTGGATAAATAACTGTTTACAATAAAAGATTCTATCAAAGCATACTTGGTTAAAACCATTGTTAATAAAACCATTAATAGATTTTTGTAACGAATTAGTTTTAAAAAAGCAATCATACAAATACTATTAAGAATTAAAACTCTTTTTAATTCTTGCTAAATCGCGCTTATTATCTCTATCTTTAATTACATTTCGCTTGTCATGTGTTTGTTTACCCTTAGCCAAAGCAATTTCTAATTTTGCAAAACCTCTATCATTTATAAATAATTTTAAAGGCACAATTGTATTACCTTTTGCTTCTACATCTTTTTTTAAGCTACGTAACTCGCGTTTGTTTAGCAACAATCTACGCTCACTTTTTGGGTTGTGGTTAAAGTGATGTCCATATAAATATTCTTGTATATACATATTTACGATAAACAATTCACCTCTATCATTAAACTCGCAAAAACTCTCTGTAATTCTGGCTTTACTTTGTCTTATCGATTTTATTTCGGTTCCAGTTAACTGAATTCCAGCCACATATTTATCTAGAATTTCGTATTCGAAACGCGCTTTTTTGTTCTGTATGTTAATCTTTTTCTGCACTGCTACAACTTCATTATTTATTTTAACAAAGATACATTTTTACATTCGAGAAAGAAATGTAATTTTGAAATTCATTTTCGACCAAAACAAACAAAACTCAATGAAATACTTTTACTTATTTATATTTTTTTTAATAGTAGCTTGCAAACCCACTGAAAAAGAACTTACTGCACAGCAAATTATAGATAAATCGATAGCCTTTTCTGGCGCAGGTAAAGTTGCAAACTCTCAGATTTCCTTTATATTTAGAGACAAAAAATACATTGCTTTAAGAAAAAAAAGCGGAAAATTTCTATTGATTAGAAATCAACAAAAAGAAAATATAGGTGTCATTTCAGACATGGTTTCTAACAACGGATTTCGAAGAGAAATAAATACGCATCAAGTACCTGTAGCAGATTCTATGGCTACCAAATATGCAAATTCGGTAAACTCTGTCCATTATTTTTCTGTATTGCCTTATGGTTTAAATGATAAAGCTGTTAAAAAGAAATTATTGCCACCAGCCACCATTAAAGGTAAAGAATATTACAAAGTAGAAATTACTTTTTCTGAAGATGGAGGAGGAGAAGATTTTGAAGACGTTTTTATCTATTGGATTGGAAAAGATGATTTTTTAATCGATTATTTAGCGTACGCTTATCATACAAATGGAGGAGGAAAGCGCTTTCGGGTTTTAAAAGAACAATGTGTAAAAAACGGCATTCGTTTTGTAGATTATCACAACTACAAACCCTTAAATAACTCCATAAAATTGATAGAAATAGACAAAGCTTTTGAGGAAAATCAACTTAAAAAAGTCTCTGAAATTGTGCTAAAAGATATCGAAGTAAAGCTGTTAGACAATTAATTTTTTTGAAGCTATTCCTGCTTTCCACTATATCTTTTTTCTGAAAAAGAAAAAAGGATGTCGTTTCAATCAGGGCTAAACTTGTTTGTCAACTAAATTGATAAATTAAGTATCTTGTATTTTTAAATTACGTACAAAATGAACAAAAAACAACTCATAAGTAAAGAATTAGAAGCTTTTTACAACCAAGCATCAGAAGAAACGCGTTTAGAGTCTGGTATGGGGGTTTTTGAGTTTGAACGGATAAAATCACTCATAGAAAGACACATTAATAAACCAAATGCAACCGTTATAGATGTTGGTGGTGGCACAGGAAAATATGCAGAGTGGTTAGCTCAAAAAGGGCATACTGTACATTTAATAGAACCTGTAGAAAAACACATAAAACTAGCTCAAAAAAGAGCACAGAAACTTCAAAATAAATTCACTGTAACTAAAGGCGAATCTCAAAATTTAGAAATTGAAAATGAAGTAGCCGATTTGGTTATTTTACACGGGCCCTTATATCATCTTCAGAAAAAAGAAGACCGTTTACAAACAATAAAAGAAGCAAAAAGAGTTTTAAAAAAAGGCGGACTTATTTTAGGTTTTGCTATCAATTCTGCTGCAAGTACAGTGGCCGGTTTAATGCAAGGTTTGGTGCATAAAAAACCATTTTTAGAAATGTGCAAAACCGAGTTAAGTACAGGAATTCACAATCCACCTAAAGAATTTCCATGGTTATTGGCAGATGGTTTTTATCACAAACCCAAGCAATTAAAAAAGGAATTTACATCGCAAAATTTAGAAATTATCAATCTTTTTGCAGTAGAAGGGATGATATGGTTAGACAACGAATATTTTGCCAACATGCTAAACCCCAAAAAGAAAGAAACTTTATTAGAAATTATAAAAATAACAGAATTAGACGAATCTGTTTTGGCTTTTAGCCCACATATGATGTTGGTTGCTAGAAAATAGCTGTTTTCCTGCAAGGTTTCAGATATATAAAAACTAATCTACTTTCTTAATTTTACTCGTTTTTTTATCTCCAGAAATCGTTACCACATAGAGGCTAGCATTGTCATTATCATCCATGTTTTTATACTTTTTTTCTCCTAAAATTTTATTTGCAAAAACAGGTGTAGTATTGCTATGGCCAACTACTAAAACAGTTTTTCCTGTTGTGTTTGCTTTAAATATAGAGTCGTACATTTTCCTAGGATTGTAACTTAAAACCTCTAATCTCTTACTTTCTGCTGTTGGTTTTGCGGTTTGTTGTGTTCTATTATAGTTGGTCGAATAAACTGCATCTAAATCGATATTTTTAAAATAAGTTGCCCATTTTTTGGCTCTTTTTAAACCTTTTTCATTCAAGTTAGGGTTTCTATTCGTTTTGTCGGTTCTGTCTTTTTCTGCATGACGAATTAAATAATAAGTGGTAGTTTCCTCTGAAGAGCAAGCAGTTAACATTGAAAACATAAAAACAGATACGAATAGAAATTTTTTCATCATAAGGATATTTTAGATTCAAATATAGGTAAACGAAACTTTATTTTAGTGGTTATAAAAAAAATAAAAAGACCTCACAGTTTCTAAAATCCTATGAGGTCTAAAAAATACTTGTCCAATAAATTATATTTCTTCCACCAAATCAGATTGATTTCTAAAAACGAGTTTATCGTCAAAAGCGTCTAATAAAATAATACTATCTGTGGTAATTTTACCTGCTAAAATTTCTTTAGACAATTGGTTTAAAACCTCTTTTTGAATGACTCTTTTTACTGGTCTTGCACCAAATTCTGGTTGATAGCCTTTTTTAGCTAAATATTTGATGGCATCATCAGTGGCATCTAATGTAATTTCTTGTTTACCAATCATTTTCTTTAATTGCTCAATTTGTAGTTTTACAATCTCAAAAATATCGTTTTGATTCAATGGTGTAAACATAATTACATCATCAATTCTATTTAAAAACTCAGGTCTTACCGATTGTTTTAACAATCCTAAAACTTCAATTTTTGCAACTTCTGTAACGGCTTCAATATCTGCTTTTGGGTCGCTAAATTTCTCTTGAATTATATGACTTCCCATATTAGAAGTCATGATAATAATTGTATTTTTAAAATCTGCAATTCTACCTTTATTATCTGTTAATCGACCTTCATCCAAAACTTGTAATAAAATATTAAATGTATCTGAATGTGCTTTTTCAATTTCATCTAACAACACCACAGAATAAGGTCTTCTTCTAACAGCTTCTGTTAATTGACCACCTTCATCATACCCAACATAACCTGGAGGTGCACCAACCAATCTACTAACAGCGTGTTTTTCTTGATATTCGCTCATATCAATACGAGTCATGGCATTTTCATCATCAAATAAATACTCAGCTAAAGCTTTTGCTAGCTCAGTTTTACCAACACCTGTTGTACCCAAAAACAAGAAACTACCAATTGGCTTGTTTGGGTTTTGTAAACCAGCTCTAGAACGTCTAACAGCGTCAGAAACAGCTACAATCGCTTCTTCTTGTCCAACCACTCTTTTGTGCAATTGTTTTTCTAAAATCAACAATTTATCTCGTTCAGATTGTATCATTTTAGTTACAGGAATTCCTGTCCATTTGGCAACAACTTCTGCAATATCCTCTAAATTTACTTCCTCTTTAATTAAAGATTTTTCATTTTGATTTTCATTTAAAATTTGCTGATACTCCTCTAATTTTTCTTGTGCTTGTTTTATTTTTCCATATCTAATTTCAGCAACTTTTCCATAATCTCCTTCACGTTCCGCTTTTTCTGCTTCAATTTTAAAGTTTTCGATATCAGATTTTGTATTCTGTATATTATCTACAACTTCTTTTTCAGACTTCCATTTCGCATTAATTTCATTGCGTTCTTCTTTAATATTTGCCAATTCAGAACGTAAACCTTTAAGTTTCGTTTCATCTTTTTCACGTTTAATGGCTTCAATTTCAATCTCTAATTGCATTATTTTACGATCTAAAACATCTAATTCTTCTGGTTTAGAATTGATTTCCATACGTAATTTAGACGCAGCTTCGTCCATTAAATCAATGGCTTTATCTGGTAAAAAACGATTGGTAATATAACGTTGAGATAATTCTACAGCACCAATAATTGCTTCATCTTTAATACGAACTTTATGATGTGTTTCGTATTTTTCTTTAATTCCTCTTAAAATAGAAATGGCACTTTCTGTATCAGGTTCATTTACCTGTACTTTTTGAAAACGACGTTCTAAAGCTTTGTCTTTTTCAAAATATTTTTGATATTCATCCAACGTAGTGGCACCAATAGCACGCAATTCTCCACGAGCCAAAGCAGGTTTTAAAATATTGGCAGCATCCATTGCACCTTGACCTCCTCCAGCACCAACTAAAGTGTGAATTTCATCAATAAAAAGTACAATATCTCCTTCTGCATTTGTTACTTCTTTAATGACTGCTTTTAAACGTTCTTCGAACTCGCCTTTGTATTTTGCACCTGCAATTAAAGCACCCATGTCTAAAGAAAATATGAGTTTATCTTTTAGGTTTTCTGGTACATCTCCATCTACAATTCTGTGTGCTAAACCTTCTGCAATAGCAGTTTTACCAGTACCTGGTTCACCTACTAAAATGGGGTTATTCTTGGTTCTACGTGATAAAATTTGTAACAATCTACGTATTTCTTCATCTCTACCAATAACAGGGTCTAACTTTCCATTTTTGGCTAATTCATTTAAGTTTTTAGCATATTTATTTAAAGAATTATAAGTTTCTTCTTGAGATTGAGAAGTTACTCTTTCTCCTTTTCTTAATTCTTCAATAGCTGCTTTTAAATGTTTTTCTGTAACTCCTTGGTCTTTTAAAACTTGGGCAATATTGCTTTTCGATTTAAAAATAGCTAAAATTAAATGTTCTATAGAAACATAATCATCTTGCATGCTTTTTGCAATTATAGAGGCTTCGTTTAGTGTTTTACTTGCTTCTCTAGAAATCATGATTTCTCCACCAGAAACTTTTGGTAAACTTTCTAATTGTTTTTCTAAAATTTGATTTATTACGGCAATATTGATATTTAATTTCTTTAATAAAAAAGGCAATACATTTTCATCTACTTGTGTTAATGCTTTAAAAATGTGTTCATTTTCTATTTGCTGATGTCCATAACCTTGCGCTAATTGTTGCGCCATTTGTATGGTTTCTTGTGATTTTGTTGTATAATTATTAAAATTCATTTTCTAATTCTTTTATTTGATTTTTAATCCGCAATTTTAGTACCAGTTCAAAACCCATTAAAAATTTCAGACAAAATGTCTTGAACACCTTATAGATACTGACTTTTTGGCAATTTTAAGCTGAATTTAGCAATAATAATTAAAATGTAGTGGAGTTGTAGTGGTTTATTATTTTTAAAAAGTAGGTTTCATTTCTAAATTTGCTTAAAATCAATAAAAATAAATTTATGCATAATTCTATAAAACTATTTATCTTTTTTCTTTTCATTTCTTCTTTTAATTATTCTCAATCCATTCAAGACGATTTTGAAGGTAATGGAACAATTTCTAGTTGGGTAGAAGATAATTGTGCCGTAAATGTTTCTTTTGAAAATCCAACTAAAACTGGAATTAACACCTCAAATACTGTTTTACGCTATCATGATACTGGTGGGCAATACGCAAATGTTAGATTTGATAATGCAAGTAGTTTTAAGCTTACAAATGATTATGTTTTCAAGCTAAAAATTTATATTCCTTCAAGCGGAATAACTGGAAATGAAAATAATCAAATTTCTTTAAAACTACAAAATGGTAATATAAGTGCGCCTTGGTCTACTCAAAGTGAAATTATAAAACCCTTAACATTAAACACTTGGCAAGAAATTACCTTCGATTTTAAAAATGATAATTATATCAATTTAAATGGAGATACAACAGCACCAACCCAAAGAACAGATTTTAATAGAGTTTTAATTCAAATTAATGGAGAAAATAATACAAGTCATGTTTTAGCTTTTATAGATGATTTCTTTTATGAAGTTACAGATACAAATGAACCAAATACAGATCCTGTTTATGATCAATTAGTTTGGTCTGATGAGTTTGATAGTTCTGGAGCAATAGACAACTCTAAATGGTTTCATCAAACAAAATTAATAGCAGGAAATAGTTGGGCAAATAATGAACAACAACATTACACAAATCGTATAGAAAATTCTTTTGTAGAAAATGGTAATTTAAAAATTAAAGCAATTAGAGAATCTTTTACAGACCAAGGACATCAAAAACAGTTTACTTCTGCAAGACTAAACTCTAAATTTTCTTTTAAATATGGCAGAGTAGAAGTACGTGCAAAATTACCTTCTGTAGCAGGCACATGGCCAGCAATTTGGTTACTTGGTAAAAATATTAATGAAGATGGTGGTTATTTTGATAACCAAGGTTTTGGAACAACAAGTTGGCCTTTATGTGGGGAAATTGATATTATGGAACCCAACATCGCTAAAACAGAAATATTAGCCACATGGCATTGGGACAATGGAGATGGCTATAAATATAATAGTAAAGGAATTGCAACAAATAATAATGATACCTCAAACAATTATCATATTTATGCTTTAGAATGGGATGCAAATACTATGAAAATTTATATGGATGATATCTTAATCAATCAAATGGAAAGTGTAAACCCTTTCAATCAAGAGTTTTATATATTATTAAATGTTGCAATGGGGGGGAGTTTAGGAGGAGCTATAGATAATAGTTTTACAAGTGATACTATGGAAATTGATTATATTAGAGTGTATCAAGAAAGTCAATTATCTTTAGAAAATATAACTAAAAAAGTAGAAGCATTCGTGTATCCAAATCCTGTTAAGGATATTTTAAATTTAAAATTATCTAATAATAGCGCAATAAAAAATATTCAATTATTTGATTTTTCTGGCAAATTAGTTTTAAATACTTCACAAAATAAAATCTCTGTAAAAAATTTAAAAACTGGTATTTATTTGCTAAAAATAATTACTGACGAAGGAAATATTATTTATAAAAAAATAATGAAACAGTAATTTTAACACTAAATTGTTTTACTAAATTTACAGTTGCAAAATAATATATATGGGGATTTTTGATAATATTTTAGGAAGTAACAAGAATAAAAAAGAAAACACACCTTCTTATTTAAACTGGATTCCCTTAACAACTTTAGAGCAGTTAGAAGAAATAAAAGAGCAATCTAAAACAGAAAGTATATTTATTTTTAAGCATTCTACAAGATGTGGCATTAGTAGTATGGTTATTAAACAGTTTGAAAAACTTTTTACAGAAGAGCATCAAAATTTAAAAGTCTATTATTTAGATTTATTGAGTTATAGAAATATTTCAGATGAAGTAGGGTATAGCTTTCAAGTGACGCACCAATCACCTCAATTAATAGTGATAAAAAATGGTACTGCTGTTCACAATGCATCTCATTATGACATTACTCAAACCGATTTATCGAGATTTATCTAGTTAAAATTTGGGATAAACCTATTTTAAGTCTTATTTTTGTTTCTTAAAATTTTTAAACTTTTGGCAGAAACAAACACTTCTCAAGCAACAACAGGTAAAGAATTATATGGGTATCAAAAAGATGCGCTTCAAGAAATATTTAAACGTTTTGAAACAGCACCTAAAGATTATCATTTATTATATCAGCTACCAACTGGTGGTGGTAAAACAGTAATTTTTTCTGAAATTGTAAGGCGTTACTTAGAAACGTTTCAAAAAAAAGTATTGGTTTTAACTCATAGAATTGAGTTAAGCAAACAAACTTCTAAAATGTTAGATGAATTTGGGGTAACCAATAAAATTATCAATTCTACAGCAAAATTAGACGATCAGGATGATTTTAATTGCTTTGTAGCAATGGTAGAAACCTTAAAAAACAGATTGAATGACGAAAAGTTAGACATATCTGATATAGGCTTGGTTATTGTAGATGAGGCGCATTACAATTCTTTTACAAAAATCTTCAAATTTTTTGATGAGTCTTTTATCTTAGGTGTTACTGCAACGCCTTTAAGTTCTAATATTAAATTACCAATGTATGAGAACTATCAAGAGTTATTTGTTGGTGAATCTATACAGCATTTAATAGAAAATGGGTATTTAGCACAAGCAAACATGTACTCTTATAATGTAGGTTTAACTTCTTTAGAAGTAGGTGCTAATGGAGATTATACTGTAAAATCTTCTGAAGATTTGTATATGAATACAGACATGCTTACCAAGTTGGTAAGTGCATACGAAGAAACTGCAAAAGGTAAAAAAACACTAATATTTAATAATGGTATTAACACCTCTATTCAGGTTTTTCACGCATTTAAAAAGGCTGGTTATCCAATAGCGCATTTAGACAATACCAATACCAAAAAAGAACGTGAATTAATTTTACGTTGGTTTCATAAAACACCCAACGCAATTATAACTTCTGTAAGTATTTTAACCACAGGTTTTGATGAGCCAAGTATAGAAGCAATTATCTTAAACAGAGCAACAAAATCGTTGACTTTATATTATCAAATGATTGGTCGTGGTTCTCGTATTTTTGGTGATAAAGATACTTTTGATGTTGTAGATTTAGGAAACAACTTTCATAGATTTGGTCCTTGGGGAGCAGATTTAGATTGGCAAAAAATGTTTAGAGCTCCAGATTATTACTTAGATGCTATACTTTCTGATGAAGAAATAGAAAGTACATTTAGGTATGAATTGCCAGCAGATGTTAAAAAAGAGTTCGCAAAGTCTACAGATACTTATTTCGATATGAAAAAAGTATATATTGATACTATTAAAGCAGGTGAGTCTTCTAAAAGAGTTTTAGAAAAATCGATTGTACACCATGCAAAAATGTGTATTGAAAACAGCGAAGATGTTTTTGATGCACTTATTTTAGCAAAAATGTTAGGTGAAGAAATTGACGATAGAATAAATAGATATGCCAAATGTATTTCTAAAAGTACTCACAATTTTGTTACCTGGTTAAAAGACGATTACAGGAAGAAATTAAACGCATATTTACGTTCTAATTTCGATGAAGACTTCGAAAAAATACATGGATATCCTCCAGAAGAGTAGATTTTAAAGGAAATATTAAAAGTGAAAATTTTTTTCACTTTTTTTTTGTTTTTGTATTTCGTATTAAAAAATCGTTTACATTTGACGCACTTATTTTAAGTAAAATGTTACGTTTTTCTTATTTCGGTAGTAACACACTTTGGGAGAAAGTTGGTTATAAGGCATTTTGGAAATGCGACGAAAAAATTAAGGTTTCTCCTTTTTCCTTTCTTCAAGAGTTGCAGCTTATTTCTAAGTTGCATGTAGTTTACTTGCAAATATTACAGTGAGATTAATCATTTAAAAATGATTATAAAACATTACTAAAATACTTATATGTTTTAGTAAAATACTCAGTACTGTAATATTTAAAAAACAAAAGTGAATACAAAATACATAGATCTAATTGAGCAAACATTCGATTTTCCTCAAGAAGAATTTAAAACAGAAAACAATAAACTTTTCTGGCATGGTATTAATTTAATGGAATTAACCGCCAAATATGGTGCGCCATTAAAGTTTACCTACTTACCAAAAATTTCAGAAAACATAAACAGAGCCAAAGGTTGGTTTCAAAATAGTATAGAAAAACACAGCTATAAAGGAAATTACTTTTATAGCTATTGCACAAAAAGCTCGCACTTTAAACATGTTTTAAACGAAGCTTTAAAAAACGATATTCATATAGAAACATCTTCTGCTTTCGATATAGATATTGTGAATAATTTAAAAAAAGAAGGTAAAATAAAAGACAACACCTTTGTAATTTGCAATGGCTTTAAAAGAGATCAATACATAAAAAATATTGGTGGTTTAATTAATGGTGGTCACAAAAACTGCATTCCTATCATAGATAATTATGAAGAGTTACCTCTTTTACAAAAAGAAACCAAAAAACCTTTTAAAGTAGGTATTAGAATTGCTTCTGAAGAAGAACCTAAGTTTGAGTTTTATACCTCTAGATTGGGTATTGGTTATAAAAACATCGTTTCTTTTTATGAGCGTGAAATTGCAAAAAACACACAAGTAGATTTAAAAATGTTGCATTTTTTCATCAATACAGGTATTAGAGACAATGCCTATTATTGGAACGAATTAATGAAGTGTTTAAACGTGTACATTAACCTAAAAAAGGTTTGCCCAACTTTGGATAGTTTAAATATTGGAGGTGGTTTTCCTATAAAAAACTCTTTGGCTTTTGAGTATGATTATGCGTATATGATAGATGAAATTATCAATCAAATACAGCAAGCTTGTAATGAAGCAGGAGTAGATGTACCTCATGTTTTTACCGAGTTTGGTAGTTTTACTGTGGGCGAATCTGGAGCAGCAATTTACGAGGTTTTGTATCAGAAAAAACAAAATGATAGAGAACGTTGGAACATGATTAACTCATCATTTATAACCACGTTACCAGATTCTTGGGCCATTAATAAGCGCTTTATAATGTTACCCATAAACAAATGGAACTATAAATACGAACGTGTTTTATTAGGTGGTTTAACTTGCGATAGTGATGATTATTACAATTCAGAGCAACACATAAATGGAATTTATTTACCTGTTTACGAGAAAGATAAACCTTTATATATCGGGTTTTTCAATACAGGTGCATATCAAGAATCTATAGGTGGTTTTGGTGGTTTGCAGCACTGTTTAATTCCACACCCAAAACATCTTTTAATAGATAGAGATGAAAATGGGGAGTTAACGATAGAAATATTTAAAGAACAACAAAAAAGTAGCGAATTACTTTCAATTTTAGGCTACTAAAAAAACATTATTTAGTTGATAATAAAAACTAAAAACAATATAAAATAAAATGAAAATAAGTAAAACTTATGCAGGAATTCCAGAAGAATACGGAAAACTAGCATCATCAAAAATTGTATTAATCCCTGTACCTTATGATGGTACAAGCACTTGGCAAAAAGGAGCAGACAAAGGGCCACAGGCTTTTTTAGATGCATCAGAAAATATGGAATTGTATGATATAGAAACCGATTCTGAAGTTTACAAAGAAGGCGTTTTTTTAGCAGACCCAATTACAGAAAATGCTTCTCCTGAAGCAATGGTAGAAGCTGTACATCAAACGACAAAGAAGTTTATTAACAGAAACAAATTTGTTACACTTTTTGGAGGAGAACATTCGATTTCTATTGGTACAATTAGAGCTTTTAATGAATGTTTTAACAACTTAACAGTATTGCATATAGATGCACATGCAGATTTAAGAAAAGAGTACGAAGGCACTAAATACAACCACGCTTGTGCAGTTTACGAAGCTAATTCTAACACGAATTTAGTGCAAGTTGGTATTAGAAGTATGGATATTTCAGAAAAAAGAGAAATGAATCCAGAAAAAGTATTTTTTGCACATGACATGGCTGTAAACCAAGATTGGATGGAAGATGTAATAGATCAATTAACAAGCAATGTTTTTATTACGTTTGATTTAGATGCTTTAGATCCATCAATTTTACCTAGTACTGGCACACCAGAACCAGGTGGTTTATTCTATTACGAGACTTTAGAGTTTTTAAAACAGGTTTTCGAACAAAAAAATGTGGTTGGTTTTGATATGGTAGAATTATGTCCAAACGAAAAAGAAAAGTCGTCAGACTTTTTAGCAGCTAAATTGTATTATAAAATGTTAAGTTACAAATTTGCTTCTAATGATGATACGTATGATATTGGTAATGAGAGTTCTGAAAACAGCCCATTTAGCAAATTGTCTAAATTTAAAAATGATGATGACGATTATTAGTCAAAAATAATGATTCAGAATATAGAAAATATAGAACTCCATTATTTAACTTTAAACGATTATAAGCAGTTAAAAGAAGCTATGATTCAGGCATACAAAAATATGCCTGAATCTTACTGGAAAGAAAATCAAATTAAAGCGTTAATTGATAAATTTACTGAAGGACAAGTAGTTATAAAGATAAATGGAGATTTAGCAGGTTGTGCATTATCTATAAAATTAAATTATGATAGTTTAGACGATCAGCATACTTATGAAGATATTACAGGAAATTACACCTTTGATACACATAAAAAAGAAGGTGATGTTTTATATGGTATAGACGTTTTTATAAAGCAAGAATACAGAGGTTTACGTTTGGGGAGAAGATTATATGATTATAGAAAAGAATTGTGTGAAAAACTAAATTTAAGAGGGATTGTATTTGGTGGTAGAATTCCTAATTACCATAAATATGCTAAAGATTTATCACCCAAAGAATATTTAGAAAAGGTAAAACGTAAAGAAATATATGATCCTGTGCTAAATTTTCAAATCTCTAATGATTTTCATCCCTCTAAAATATTAAAAGGATATTTAGAAGGTGATGCCAGTTCTGGCGAGTTTGCAGTATTGTTAGAATGGGATAATATTTACTATGAAAAAAAATCTAAAAAAGCAGCTACCAATAAAAAAGTAGTGCGTTTAGGTTTAATTCAATGGCAAATGCGCTTGTATAAAGATTTGGAAGAATTAATGCAACAGGCAGAATATTTTGTAGATGCAGTTTCTGCTTATAGATCAGATTTTGCACTCTTTCCAGAGTTCTTTAACGCGCCATTAATGGCCGATAATAATCATTTACCAGAATCTGAAGCCATACGTGAACTGGCAAAATATACACCAATCATCGTTCAGAAATTTTCTGAACTGGCAATTACATACAACATCAATATAATTAGTGGTAGTATGCCAGAAATAAAAGAAGGTTTGTTGTATAATGTGGGTTATATCTGTAAAAGAGATGGTACTACAGATCGTTATGAGAAATTACATGTAACCCCAGACGAAGCAAAAGTTTGGGGAATGCAAGGTGGTAATGAGTTAAAAACTTTTGACACTGATTGTGGCAAAATTGGTGTATTAATTTGTTACGATTCAGAGTTTCCAGAACTAAGTAGAATTTTGGCAGAAGAAGGTATGGATATTTTATTCATTCCCTTTTTAACAGACACACAAAATGGCTACTCTAGAGTAAGACATTGCGCACAAGCAAGAGCTATAGAAAACGAGTGTTATGTAGTCATAGCTGGTAGTGTTGGTAACTTGCCAAAAGTAAATAATATGGATATTCAGTACGCACAATCGATGGTATTTACACCTTGTGATTTTTCCTTTCCAGCCAACGGAATTAAAGCAGAAGCAACCACAAATACAGAAATGATTTTAATTGCAGATGTAGATTTACACTTGTTAAAAGATTTGAATCAGTTTGGCAGCGTACGTAATTTAAAAGATAGAAGAACAGATATTTTTGAAGTTAAAAAAATATCAAAAACATAATTTAAAATGAAAAAACCGATTACAGAATTTATAGAAAAATATTTTTTACACTTTAATGCCGCTGCTTTGGTAGATGCAGCTAAAGGGTATGAAGAGCAACTAAATAAAGGCAACAAAATGCTTGTATCTTTAGCAGGAGCTATGAGTACAGCAGAATTAGGTAAAATTTTTGCAGAAATGATTCGTAAAGACAAAGTGCAAATTATTTCTTGTACTGGTGCCAATTTAGAAGAAGATATCATGAATTTGGTAGCACATTCGCATTATAAAAGAGTTCCAAATTATAGAGATTTAACGCCACAAGATGAATGGGATTTGTTAGAAAAAGGTCTCAATAGAGTCACAGATACTTGCATTCCAGAAGAGGAGGCATTCCGAAGAATTCAAGAGCATATTGTAAAAATCTGGAAAGATGCAGAAGCAAATGGAGAACGTTATTTACCACATGAATATATGTATAAGTTGTTACTTTCTGGTGTTTTAGAGCAGTATTATGAGATTGATATTAAAAACTCTTGGATGTATGCAGCTGCAGAAAAAAACTTGCCTATTGTTTGTCCTGGTTGGGAAGATTCTACCATGGGTAACATTTTTGCTTCTTATGTTTTAAAAGGAGAATTAAAAGCCTCTACCATGAAATCTGGAATTGAATACATGACATTTTTGGCAGACTGGTATACGGATAACTCATCAAACGGAATAGGATTCTTTCAAATAGGAGGTGGTATTGCAGGAGATTTTCCTATTTGTGTGGTACCAATGTTATATCAAGATATGGAAAGAACAGACACTCCATTTTGGAGTTATTTCTGTCAGATATCAGATTCTACAACTAGTTATGGTTCCTATTCTGGGGCAGTACCTAATGAAAAAATAACTTGGGGTAAATTAGATATTGATACTCCAAAATTTATTATAGAAAGTGATGCAACTATTGTTGCTCCATTAATTTTTGCTTATCTTTTAAAAATGTAAATCAATTTTGCCATTGTTAATGTTATTTCGAAATAAGTCTTTTTAGGCACTAGAGAAATCTAATAATGACTGAATAAATTAAAAAATAATGAAAAGAGTAATTGTAGAATACGCAAAACTAACCAAGGATATTTTAGATATGTTGATAGATAAATATCCAGATGGTTATGATTATAGTGATATTATTTCATTTAAAAACGCAAAAGGGCAAACTATAAAAGCTGTAGAAGTAAAAACAGAAGACACAGTTTATTTAGTAAAAATAAGTGAGCGTTTAGAAAATGCGATGGAAGAATACGCAGAAGATGAAGAATTTTTTGAGGATAATGATGATTTTGATGTAAATGATATTGATGAAGAGGATCAGGTATTATAATAAAAAATAAGTTTTAATATATAAGATTGAGCTTGTTTACAAAGCAACTAATTTTTAGTTGTAAAAATACTTCAACAAGCTCAATTTGATATAAATTACTTCTTAAATACTTTAAATTCTTTAGTTTGTTTGTATTTTAGAGATAGTAAGCCTACAAAAGGGCCAATAGACAATAGTAGAAATACAAAAGTAGAGTTGGTGTTATAAAAAAGCTTGCTTATTAATTGTATACTTATAATTGTAATTGTAAAACCAATACAGTTCACAATAGTTAAAGCAGTTCCTTTTTCTTCCTTTAACACGTTTTTTGCAACTAGAGTAGAAAAAAGTGGCGAATCTGCAATAACAACCATTCCCCAAAATAGCAAAAAAGCTATAAACAACGTAGCATTATCAATCATAAAAACAAAAGGAAGTAATAAGCAACAAATGCAAGATAATAATAACGAATTGAATGCTATTTTTTTTACGCCAAACTTTTCAGCTAAAAATCCACCTAAAATACAGCCAATACTGCCAATCCCTATAATTAAAAAAGAAAATAATGAAATATTAAAACTAGTGTTTTCATATAAATTACTATATATTTTTAAAATTACAGGTACAAATGTCCAAAACGCATAAAGTTCCCACATATGTCCAAAATAACCAAATGCGGCTTTTTTAAATGGTTTATTTTTAAAAACCTTAAAAAAAGCAGACAAATCTAACCCTAAACTCTTTTTTCTATAGGGACCATTTTTAATGGTGAAAACTAGTAATAATCCACCCAAAAAAGCAAGTAAAGATATAGCTACAATTACATTTTGCCATGAAAAATTAGACAAACTATTTTTTAATAAATGAGGTAATGCAGTACCTAAAACCAAAGCACCAACTAAAAAACTTAAAGATTTACCCAAACCTTTTTCATAATAATCGGTTGCTATTTTCATCCCAATAGGGTAAATACCTGCTAAAAAAAATCCTGTTAAAAATCGAAAATATAACAACATTGTTAAATTGTTATTTTCTAAAATTAAAAGACTATTACATAATCCTCCTAAAACAGCACAAACAAAAAATACTTTAGAGGGCGAAAAACGATCTGCTATGGTAAAAATAGCAAATAAGAGAGTACCAGAAATAAAACCAAACTGTACAGCAGATGTTAAATTTTCTAAAGCATTTTCACTCAAATTAAAACTTAAAATCAAATCGTTTAAAACAGCATTTCCTGCAAACCATAAAGAAGTGCAACAAAATTGAGCAATTACTATAACTGGTAATATATACTTTGGTATTTTCATAAGACAAACGAAAGTACAAAAAGCAACTAATAATAATTTAAAAACATCAGAAGTTTCTCTATCTTTGAGTTGATGAAAAAAGTCAAAATC
>NZ_CBFHJT010000007.1:4462-29340 GCF_965656025.1 Polaribacter sp. | reverse complement strand
AAATACCACAAATGCGAGATACTTCCGCTGTTTTAGAAAAATTAGATCTTTCTAAAACCAATAGTAAATTGTTAGCTATAATTGCAAATACAAGAGGCGCTACTGATGCTGTTCAGTTTCAAGAAATAGATTATTTGGGCTATCCATTTTCTATATCAGAAAATTTTCAAATGCGTAATACACACAAGACTATTAAAGAATCTATTGTTACTTTAGATAAAATTTTAAATTTAGCAGATCAAAATAACAAAGAGGTGGTTGCCTACTTATCTATGGGTTTTGGTAATCCTTATGGAGATCCTTGGAATGTAGAAATAGTAGGTGAGTGGACAGAAAAATTAGCAAAAATGGGCGTTAAAATTTTATCGCTTTCAGATACTATTGGCAGTTCTACACCAGAAGTAATCAATTATTTATTCTCTAATTTGATTCCTAATTATCCAAAAATTGAATTTGGCGCACATTTACATACTACACCAGATAAATGGCACGAAAAAGTTGATGCTGCTTTTAAAGCAGGTTGTAATAGGTTTGATGGAGCTATAAAAGGTTATGGTGGTTGCCCTATGGCAAAAGACGAACTTACAGGCAATATGCCAACTGAAAAATTGCTAAGTTATTTTACTACTCAAAAAGCTGATACCAACATAAAACCTATGAGTTTTGAAAGCGCTTACAACAAAGCTTTAGAGGTTTTTTAAAATCTTAAAGTTTCTTAAAGATTACTAATAAATGTTAAAACATCTTAAAGGTAAGTTAATTTTGCATTTGAGTTACTTTTTATCTTTTTTAAGCTATTGTTTATAAATCTATTTTGTTTAGTTTGCATTGAAATTAATTAAACAAAAAATAATAACATGAAAAAACTAAGCTTAATTTTATTAGTGATGTCATTCGTATTTTACAATTGTGATAACGAGGATGACTTCGACTATCAATTTTACACACCAACAGGAAATTCTATAACTTACAATCTTGGAACTAAAGATGTTGCCGGAATATCAGGTACAGTTTCTTTTGTTGAAAACACAGATGCTTCAATCAATATTAATATTTCTCTTACGGGAACGCCTGATGGCGGACAGCATCCTGCACACATTCATTTTAATACAGCTGCAGAAGGTGGAGATATTGCATTATCACTTGGAAATGTAAATGGAAGTAGTGGCAAAAGCACCATCAACGTAACAACTTTAGATGATGGTACACCAATTACTTTCTCTGATCTTATCAATTTTGATGGTTATATTAATGTTCATTTAAGTGCAGATGAATTAGGAACCATTGTGGCACAAGGAGATATTGGACAAAATGCCTTAAAAATGAATTCTATCGTTTACGATTTAGGTGAAAAAGATGTAGCCGGTATTTCTGGTACGGCAACTTTTTTCGAAAGAGAGAATGGAAGTATTTTAGCCGAATTAGATATTCAAAATACTCCAGCAGGAGGAGAACATCCAGCTCACATACACGCTAATACAGCAGCAGAAGGTGGTGGAATTCTATTATCATTTACACCAGTAAATGGAGATACTGGTAAAAGTTTTACCAATTTTACCGCATTCGATGATGGTACAGCCTTAACTTTTTCAGAAATCGAAAATTTAGATGCTTACATTAATGTTCACTTAAGTTCAAGTCAACTTTCTACAATTGTTGCTCAAGGAGATATTGGTCAAAATGATTTAACAGGAAACACGATAGATTATGATTTAGGAGAAAAAGACGTAGCAGGAATATCTGGTACAGCTACTTTTTCAGAAAGAATTAATGGTGAAGCTTTAGCAACATTAAATATAATGAATACGCCTGCAGGTGGCGAACACCCAGCTCATATACATGCGAACACAGCAGCAGAAGGTGGTGCAATATTACTTTCTTTTACTCCAGTTAATGGAGATACAGGAATGAGTGCAACAAATGTAACGGCATTAGACGATGGATCTTCGTTCATGTATGCTGATGTTTCAGGTATTGATGGTTACATCAACGTACATTTAGGTGCTGGCGCACAATTAGCAACTATTGTAGCACAAGGTGATATAGGTCAGAATGATTTAACCGGAAATACGATAGATTATGATTTAGGAGAAAAAGACGTTGCTGGAATATCAGGTACAGCTACTTTTTCAGAAAGAATAAATGGTGAAGCCTTAGCAACATTAAATATTATGAACACTCCAGCAGGAGGAGAGCACCCAGCACATATACATGCAAATACAGCTATAGAAGGTGGTGCAATATTACTTTCTTTTACTCCAGTAAATGGAGACACAGGAATGAGTGTAACTAACATAACAGCTTTAGATGATGGATCTTCATTCATGTATGCTGACGTTTCTGATGTAGACGGTTATATTAACGTACATTTAAGTGCAACACAATTAGGAACAATTGTAGCACAGGGAGATATAGGACAGAACGATTTAACTGGAAATACAATAGATTATGATTTAGGAGAAAAAGACGTTGCAGGAATCTCTGGTACAGCAACATTTGCCGAAAGAATTAACGGAGAAGCATTAGCTACATTAGATATAATGAATACACCAGCAGGTGGAATGCATCCAGCACATATTCATGCAAATACAGCTGCAGAAAGTGGCGCAATATTATTTTCTTTTACTCCTGTTAATGGAGACACTGGAATGAGTATGACAAATGTAGCAGCCTTTGATGATGGTTCAGCATTCATGTATAGTGATATTTCTGCATTAGATGCTTATATCAACGTGCATTTAAGTGCAACACAATTAGGAACAATTGTAGCCCAGGGAGATATTGGTAGAAACGATTTAACTGGAGAAAGCAAAGTGTACACGTTAGCAGAAAAAGATGTAGCAGGTATTTCAGGTACAGCTACTTTCTACGAAAGATTAGATGGTTCTGCGTTAGCAGTTTTAAATGTAATGAATACTCCACCAGGAGGAATGCACCCAGCACATATTCATGAAAATGACGCTGCAACTGGTGGACCAATAGCATTCAGTTTTACACCTGTAAACGGAGATACTGGAATGAGTATGTCTCAAGTTGAAGCTTTAGATGACGGAACAGCTATTACTTATGATGGAATTTTAACCTTTGACGGTTATATTAACGTTCATTTAAGCGCAACTCAGTTAGGAACAATTGTTGCCCAAGGTAACATTGGTTCTAATGAATAATTAGTTAATTAATTCAATAATTCTAAAACCCATCAATATTTGATGGGTTTTTTTATGGATTGTTATTACATTTGGATATATTTAATTACAATGAAGAAAACGATTCTTAAAAAAAGTTTTTTATTAATTTTAATTCTTTTGGTATCATGCCAAAAAGATGATCATAAAATCGATTTTACATTTTTACAAATTAATGATGTATATGAAATTGCACCTATTCAAGGAGGAGAATTTGGTGGAATGGCAAGAGTAGAAACTGTACATCAAGAATTGTTGCAACAAAACCCCAATACACTTTTATTTTTAGCAGGTGATTTTTTAAATCCCTCTTTATTGGGAACGATAAAAGTTGATGGAGAACGAGTGAAGGGAAAACAAATGGTAGAAGTAATGAACGCCATGAATTTTGATTTGGTAGCTTTTGGAAATCACGAATTTGATGTATCTCAAAAAGAATTACAAAAAAGATTAAATGAGAGTAATTTTCCTTGGATTTCTGCCAACGTAAAACTAAAAACTAATGCAGCTGCTATTCCTTTTTACAAAGAAAAAAATGGTCAAAAAGAAACACTAGGAGAGACCTTTATTAAAGAACTAACTGACGAAGATGGAACAAAAATAAAGATTGGTTTTATAAGTGTTTGTATTCCTTCAAATCCAAAAGAGTATGTAGAATATGGCAATATGTTTGTAAAAGCAAGAGCATCCTACGCGGCAATTAAAGATTCTGTAGATGTTGTTTTTGGTTTAACACATGTGAAAATAGCAAACGATAAAAGAATTGCAAAATTAATTCCTGATTTACCGCTAATCATGGGTGGTCATGAACATACCAATATGAAACATCAAGTAGGTAGTGTTACAATTACCAAAGCAGATGCCAACGCAAAAACGGCTTACATACACAGGATTTCCTATGATAAAAAAACGAAAAAAACCAAAGTAATTTCTGAATTAAAAGAAATCAATTCATCCGTAAAAGAAGACGAAAAAGTAGCTGTTATTGTAAATAAATGGCAGTATATTTTAGATGATAAAATTAAAGATGTCATAGACAATCCCTCAGAAATTATTTACAATGCAAAAACTCCATTAGATGGTAGAGACAAACCTATTAGAAGTAAACAAACCAATTTAGGGCAAGTTATTACTGCAGCCATGTCTTTTGCTTTTAATGATAAGGTTGATGCGGCTTTGGTGAATGGTGGTTCTATTAGAATTGACGACCAATTAAGTGGAAATATTACTCCTGTTGATATTTTTAGAGTATTGCCGTATGGAGGTGATATTGTAAAAGTAACCATTAAAGGAAGGTTGTTAA
This sequence comes from Polaribacter sp., assembly GCF_965656025.1. GTDB lineage: Bacteria > Bacteroidota > Bacteroidia > Flavobacteriales > Flavobacteriaceae > Polaribacter. The sequence continues at coordinate 24,852 of NZ_CBFHJT010000007.1, read as the reverse complement.
AACGTGTTTTAGATTATGGCCAATTAGCAGCAGGGACAGGAGCCTATTTACACAGACACAATATAACTTTACAAGGAAAAGATTGGTTAATTGCTAGAGAAAAAATCAACCCAAATAAAACTTATACCGTTGCTTTTTCTGATTATTTGTTAAAAGGTTTTGATATCCCTTTTTTATCTGATAAAAATAAAGAAGTATTTTCTGTATATCACCCAAAAGAATCAGAATTAGGATATGATATTCGAAAAGCAGTAGTTGCTTATTTAAAACAAAAAAAGAACGCTAATTAGCGTTCTTTTTTTATGATATTTCTTTTACTTGATTAAAAAGTAAACTCTAGTCCTCCATAAATTCCAAACGGATGACCAGGTCTTAATCCTGCAGGAACTCTTGAAGCAGCATAGGTATTGTCTAATAAGTTAATTACATTTAAAGTTGTACTTAAACGTTTTGTGATAAAATACTTTCCAGACAAATCCACAATAAAATTAGCCTCTACTCTTTCATTATCAGGGATATTCCCTGTACCTGCTAAAGTTCTAAACTCACCATTAAATCGTCCATTTACGTTGATTTCAAAATCTTTGTGTTCTATTGAGAAAGTGGTATTAAATTGATGTTTTGGTATGTAAGGCAATTCATCACCAACAGCAACTGTACCCCACAAATCATTTGCACTACCAAAACTATTTTGAAATTCAGTATTTGTAAACGTATATCCAAAAGAAATTGGAAGTGAGAATCTTGCACCCGTATTCGTAAAATTATAATTTAATAATAATTCTATTCCGTTTACATTTACCTCACCAGCATTAAATTGATCTAAAGAGCCTGTACCACCAGTTGCAGCTAAATCGCTACCTAATAGATTAGAATAATCGTTAAAGAATCCAACAAATTCACCTTGTAATTTTCCTAGCTTAAAACGTGTTCCTAATTCGTAATTAATGCTTTCTTCAGGTGCTTGTCCATCTTGATTTCCAGGAGGAGAAAAACCTTTGTGAATTCCACCAAAAAGTGAAACTTCATTATTAAATTTATAATTGGCACCCATTCCTGGTATAAAAACACCCACTGAATTTTCTCTTGTTGCTAAATTTGCGCCAGTTCTATTTACATCATTTTTTCCAAAATCTTCTCTTTGTAAAGTGATGTTTTCATAACGCACACCAGGAGTAAACGTCCAGTTATTATATTTTAATTTATAAGTAATATAAGATGCAAATGCATTTGCACTACTAATTCTATTGGCGTCTGTACCCTCAATTGCATCAGTAGTTAAAGCCATAACACCAGTATTAGTTATGCTATATTTATCCACCCATTGAAATCTGTCTTCCTCATCATAATGATAACGTAATCCGATTTCTAAGTCGTGAAAAGCATCACCTTTATACCAATGATAATCAAGTTTTGTTTGAATTCCGGTTGAATAATATTTTCTATTATTAGCCTTTACACCAATGGCATCTGCAGCAGAATTTACAGAACCGTTTACAATGCTAAAATGATTGGCATACGTTATTGGCTCTTCTAAGATATCAGCAATTCCTTTTTTAGTTCCGTTAAAAGTAACATCATTTAATTTATACCAGTTTCTTGCAAAATTATTTTGATACGCAGTGGTTGTAATTCTTACATTTTTAGAAAAATCTAATTGATGAGTAATCATATATTGTGTATGGTCTGTAACCATTCTGTCTTCGTTTGAAGAAGCATATCTAGAAAAAGGATTGGTATTAAAATCTTGTTCAGATAAACCCAAATACGTTTCGTTTCCATCTTCATCAGAATATTGAAATTTGAATTCTAGAGATTGTTGAATACTCGCTTTTGGAAATAAGTTTACACCAAATTTTGCTACAACATCATTCTTGTTAAAACCAGTATTTTTCCCACTTGGTAAGGTTTTAAATCCATCAGAACCATAATTGAGATATTCTAAAACATAACCAAAGTTTTGATTTCCACCACCAATTTTTGCGTGTAATTGGTTAGAATTAAAACTACCATAACTTGCACGTACTTTTCCACCAAGTTCAGTCGGAATTTGCGCAGAAATCATATTAATCGCTCCACCAGTTGTAAAAGGCCCATATTGAACTTGACTACTTCCTTTTAAGACTTCCACGGCTTCCATTCTAGCTATTGTTGGAAAATAATAAGCTGATGAAGCACTATAAGGAGCAGGTGCAATTAAAACTCCATCTTCCATCAATGTTATTTTAGAACTTCTTTCAGGTGATGTTCCTCTTAAACTGATATTTGGACGTAAACCAAATCCGTCTTCTTCATAAATAGTAACTCCAGGTACACTTCTTAAAGCTCTATTTACATCTGTAAAACTAAATTTTTGTAATTCTTTTGGCGATAAATAATAAGCAGAACCTGTTCTATGTTTCGCTACATATTTATTTCCGAAAATTGCTTTTGTAGAAATAATAATCTCATCTAATTTTTGAATGGAGTCTAATGTTACTGTTTTTTTTTGTTTTTTTTGAGCTGTTAAAGCTACTGTAAATAAGGTTGTTATGATTAATATACCTTTTCTCATTTTATTTAGATTAAATATAAATAGTTGGTTTTAAAGCCGCAAAGATACAACCCAAAAGAAGTTTAACAAAACTTATTTAGAATAAATAAAGATAAAATTAGTAATGATTTGATTTATAATAGCTTAAACTTAATTGATGGATTTATGGAAATTTTAAAAAATAGTACTTAATTATTTAAATTCATTTTAAATAAAAGTCAAATTATTAGCTATTTTTAAAATTAGAAATGAATTATTATTTTAGTGGTAAAATATTATGATATGTTACAAACTATTGATATTCAACAGCAATTAATAAAAGAAAGGAATAAAAAACACCAATCTTTTGATGTTTTACAGTGGGTGCAAGAAGTTTTTGAGGACATAGAAACAAAAGAAAAAAGTGTTTTAGAAAGACTAGCACAATCTCCTATTCATAAAAACGTAAACTCTTTTGATATAGATAAGGTTGATGCAAATGCTATTTTTCACATCAAACAAATAAAAAAAATCTGTATAGATTTTAGACTTCGTTTTTTAGATACTAGATATTTTAAAGCAGATTATCCACAAGAAGTAATTTCTAAAATACAAGCTTTAGAAAAAGAACATCATACTACATTAGACGGTTTTAAAATAATAGCTCCGTCTAAATTATTCGAGCTAAATGAAGCTGACGATCCGTTACTATTTGCACCTATGGGAAATGGTTATTATTACTTAATACATAAATGGGGTAAGGACTTACATCCAATGAGAAAGATAAAGTTTTGGGCTATTAAGAATGTAGAAAATTTATTGTGGGCAGTTTTAGCAGCTAGTATTTTGGGAACGTTTGTTACAAAAAATTTGTTTTATGGAGACATGAATAATTTTGGGCACATTGCTATTTTATTTCTCTTTTTTGTAAAAGGAATTATAGGAATGTTCTTTTTCTATGGTGTAGCTTCTGGTAAAAACTTTAGTGCGTATTGTTGGACAAGTAAATACAATAAAATATCTTAAACATAATTTAATACTTAAATTCAATAATAAATTGTAAATTTGCATGCAATTATACCTTAATTGCGATATGACAGCACACAACAACAAAATTTTAGGAGAAGGTTTAACGTATGACGACGTTTTATTAGTTCCTGCTTTTTCAGAAGTACTTCCAAGAGAAGTAAGCATACAAACAAAATTTACTAAAAATATCACTATAAATGTACCCATTGCTTCAGCAGCTATGGATACTGTTACAGAGTCTGCTTTAGCAATTGCAATTGCAAGAGAAGGTGGTATTGGTGTTTTACATAAAAACATGTCTATAGAGCAACAAGCTTTAGAAGTTAGAAAAGTAAAACGTGCAGAATCTGGTATGATATTAGATCCTGTTACATTGCCATTAACAGCCACTGTGTTAGATGCAAAAGCAAACATGAAAGAGCATAGCATTGGTGGTATACCAATTGTTGATAAAAATGGCACTCTGAAAGGAATAGTTACTAATAGAGATTTACGCTTCGAGCATAATAACGGCAGACCAATTGTAGAAGTTATGACGAGTGAAAATTTAGTAACTGCTTCCGTAGGAACTTCTTTAAAAGATGCCGAAAAAATACTTCAAAATCATAAAATTGAAAAACTTTTAATTGTTGATGAGCATTATACATTAAAAGGTTTAATTACTTTTAGAGATATTACTAAGGTTACACAAAAACCAATAGCCAATAAAGATTCTTTTGGTAGATTAAGAGTTGCAGCTGCTTTAGGTGTAACTGGTGATGCGGTAGAGAGAGCAGAAGCTTTGGTAAATGCAGGTGTAGATGCTGTAATTATAGATACTGCACATGGTCATACAAAAGGTGTAGTTACAGTTTTAAAACAAGTAAAAAGTAAATTCCCTAAACTAGACGTGGTTGTAGGTAATATAGCCACTGCAAGTGCTGCAAAATATTTGGTAGAAGCTGGTGCAGATGCTGTAAAAGTAGGTATTGGTCCAGGTTCTATTTGTACAACAAGAGTTGTTGCAGGAGTTGGTTTTCCACAGTTTTCTGCAGTTTTAGAAGTTGCTGCTGCCATAAAGGGTAGTGGAGTGCCTGTAATTGCAGATGGAGGTATACGTTATACAGGTGATATTCCAAAAGCTATTGCAGCTGGTGCAGATTGTGTAATGTTAGGTTCTTTATTAGCAGGTACTAAAGAATCTCCAGGAGAAACCATTATTTACGAAGGAAGAAAATTTAAATCTTATAGAGGTATGGGGTCTGTAGAAGCCATGAAACAAGGTTCTAAGGACAGATACTTTCAAGATGTAGAAGCAGATATTAAAAAATTAGTACCAGAAGGAATTGTTGGTAGAGTACCTTATAAGGGAGATTTATTTGAAAGTATTCATCAATTTATTGGTGGTTTACGTGCAGGTATGGGCTATTGTGGAGCAAAAGACATAGAAACCCTAAAAGAAAATGGTCAATTTGTTAGAATTACAGCAAGTGGAATTAACGAAAGTCATCCTCATGATGTAGCTATCACAAAAGAAGCGCCGAATTATAGTAGAAGATAAAATTATAAATTTTTATAAATATAAAAGCTCAAGAATTTTATTCTTGAGCTTTTTTTATTCAGTTTTAAAATCAGGATTTTTTATTTCTTTAAAGCATTTTGGATTTGGTTTAACCATTGGATTATTGAAATAATCATTAGCAGCTTGCATCGCACATTGATTGCTCCAATTTGTGGTAGGTGTATGTTTCCATCCCTTAAAAACCAATTGAAAGCTATTTTTTAAATTTTGATGCATCGAAGTAGCCCATTTTGTTGGTGTATTTTCGTCATATTCTCCATTAATTAGTAATACAGGAATATTACTAGTAATAGGTTTGTTTTCTATATCACTAACTTTTTTAACGCCCCATATATTACAAACTTCAGATGTAAATACAACAGGAGAAAGTCCTTTTACAGCCTCGTATTTGTTGGTTTCTTTTTTTACTTTTAATTGAGAGACAAAAGGATATTCTTCTGCACACCAAACAGAGAGTCTCATACCTTTTCCTGAACCATTTCCTGGTTTTGCAAACAAATATGAGAGTTGTTTTTTTACAGATGTTAAATCGTTTTTTAATAACTTATTTATTTCAAAAGGAATATTTTCTACATCACCAGTTGAAGCTCCAGAAAATACATTTATTAAATCTTTTCCTTTTAAATAAAAAGTTTCCATAACATCTTTCTCTGGATTTTTAACTTGTACTACTAAAGGATTATTTGTTTTCTCAATAAGATAATCAAAAAAACGTTTTTTAATGTTAGGAAAAGCTTTGTTACAATTGGTGTTTTGCTCACAATCATCTAATAATTTATTTACAGTATAAAATAGGTTTGCAACACTTTCTTCATCATAATTTACTTCTAATGGTAAAGCAGAATCCATAACAACACTTCTTATACGCTCTGGATAATCCCTCATTAATACTTGTGCAATTTTTGTGCTATAAGATATTGTGAGTAGATTATACTTTTTAATCTGTAAGGTTTTTACCAAATCATTAATATCTGCTGCAATTTCATTTGTATTATAACTATTAAGATCTATATTTTTTTGAACTAATCTATCTCTACAAACTTTAGCTGCCTTTGTATAAATTTTGTTTGCTTCTTTAGAATTTAACTTTTCTAAATGAATTTTATTTGTTGCTTTAGCCCATTCAGGGCAATCTAAATGAGGCTTTGCGTAATAATTACCTCGCTGTTCTACAAGTATAAAATCTCTATCATCTAAATATTTATAATATTTCATATAAGGTGCAGAGGGCATAGAAGAGGAACCAGGACCACCAACAGTATATATTATAGGATCTTTTTTAGGATTAGGGTTTCTACTTTTAAATATGTATACTGGTAATTGTATTGTTTTTTTACTATTGCTAGTTCTATTTTCTAGAACTGTTAAATACCCAAAAACATAATCTTGTCCTTTAGGAATTTTATGAGTTGTTTTTTTTGATAACTGAAAAGTTGGAGTAAATTCTTGAGTAATATCTTTTGATGATTTACAACTAGTCAAAATGCAAAAAGCTAAAATCACTAATTTTAATTTCATATTTAATCAGTTATTTTTGTTGCTGTCCAAACAGATAAAAAATCTCTATCTACAGCATGTGTGGTACCATATAAAACATCATTTTTAAAATAAAATGTTGTATTATACTCACCTGTTCCATCTCCAGAAATTAATGCTCCGTATATAATTCCCAACTGTGTATTTAATTTTCCTTTTTTAATTTTTACGCCTTTACGATAAAATTCACCCTCAAAAGATTGCTCTTTTACTTTAGTAATTTTCATCATTGCAAAGTTTGCATCAGTTTTATCTTGTGGACTCATATCAATTTTCCAAGTCCCTAAAATTACATTTACATCTATTTTTTCTTTTTTATATTCAATATTAGTGGATAAAATTGTGATTAAACAAATAGAGATTGCATAAATAGTTTTCATTTTTTTAGTTTTATAAATTCTTTACAAACCTAGAGTTTTAGAAACAACAAATCGTTTCAATTAAAAAAATGGCACCTTATTTTTTAAAGTAAAAAGTTCAGTTTTATAAATGACACCTTATTTGGTGAATTTTAATTCACTTGGAGAGATTCCCAAATGTTTTTTAATAGCTCTGTTAAATGAAGATTTTGAATTAAACCCAGCATCTAATGCTAAACTAAGTAAAGTATATTTTGAATTTTCTTGATCTTTTAAAAGTAATTGAACTTGTTTTACTCTATATTGATTTACAAAATCATTAAACCTTTTATTGAAAATTTCACTTAAGCACTTAGAAATTAAATAAGGTTTTACATTGATTTCCTTTGATAAAATTTCTAAAGAAAGTTCTTGGTTTTTATAGAGTTCTTTAATTTCCATAATATCTATAAGTTTTTCTGATATCACTTTAAGACGCAACATTTCGTCTTTATTTATAGTATTTTTTAACATCAGTTCAGGTTCATTTCTTCTAGAAAACCCTTCGATTCCTATCCAATAAGTAATAATTGCAATACCTATAAAAAATGGATAATAATAAAACCTAGTAAAGTAAAAGTAGCTACCTGCATTAGAAGATTTAAAGATTATTAAATCGAATAAAAATACTACTAAAACTAAAGTAAAATAAATTAAAAAGGCTACTAAAATTCTTTTAATCCAAGTTAATTTTTCCTTACTAATTTCGTATCGATTATCTATAGAATTTAAGAGTTTTAAAGACTTGTAAGAATAAAGAGTAATTAAAAAACTTGCAATAATATAAATGGTAGAATTGTTCATCCATATTATATAACTATAATAACCTAACCAAGATAAACTTTCTTTTGTGCCATCCCAATATAAGTTTTGTACTCTAACAAAAACACTTATTGCTATCTGAAAAATTAAAGGAAGTAAATGAATAAAATCTTTTCTTTTAAAATTAAAATTCAAATTCGGTTGAGTTTGTGCTTTTGTGTAATAGTAAATTAAAGCACCATGTATCCAGCTTAAATCTATCATTATGTAATACCAACTATCATAATAACCAAGTCCAAATAATCGCATTATTTGAATAATCAACCTATAAGAAAGTAGAAATAAAATAGCAGCTAAAATTTTATTAGCAATTTTATTATACTTAGTAGATTTAAACAAAATAATACCATATACAATACCTTGTATAGCTCCAATAGAGAGTATTAGTATGGTAATAATGCTAGTTATTTTCATGAAAATTTAAAAAGCCATTTTAAATGATAGATAATATGATGACATTAAAAGTATTAAACCAAAAATATATAATTATTTTGGTATAGATAAACTAACTCTTCTTAAATCTTAAACATTGTTAAATTCTATTTAAGAAAGTAACCGAATTATTATATTTGAATAAAACTAACCTAAATTATAAAAATGAAAAAAATATTATTATTAATTTTTCTAGTTTCATTTACAATATCTGCACAAAAAGTAGATTTAAGTTATTACTTACCAAATGAAAGATACAATACAGAAATACCAACACCCAAAGAAATAATTGGTCATGAAATAGGCGAGTGGCATATTACTCATGATAAATTAGTAGAATATATGAAGGCTTTGGCTGCGGCTTCAGACAGAATTTCTATAGAAAATAGAGGTACAACTTATGAAGGCAGGCCTCTGATATTACTAACAATCACTGCACCAAATAATCATAAGCGTTTAGAAGAAATTAGACAAAACCACATCAAAGCAACTAATGATGCTTCTTTTGATGCTACAAATGGACCTATTGTAGTATATCAAGGATTTTCTATACATGGTAACGAGCCGAGTGGTTCTAATGCAGCTATGGCAGTTGCCTATTATTTAGCAGCTTCTTTAAAATCAGAAACTCAAGAATTGTTAGGTAATACAGTTATTTTGTTTGATCCTTCATTTAATCCTGATGGATTGCAGCGTTTTGCATATTGGGCAAATACCAACAAAAGTAAAAACATAAATCCAGATCCAAATGATAGAGAATACTCTGAAATTTGGCCTCGTGGGAGAACCAACCACTATCAATTTGATATGAATAGAGATTGGTTGCCAGTTCAATTACCAGAAAGTAAAGCAAGAATTGCAAGTTTTCATAAATGGTTGCCAAATATCTTAACAGATCATCATGAAATGGGTAGCAATGCTACTTTCTTTTTTCAACCAGGTATACCAAGCAGAACAAACCCATTAACCCCACAATTAAATCAAAATTTAACCAAAGAAATTGCAACCTATCATGCAAAAGCATTAGATAAAATAGGTTCTCTATATTATTCAGAAGAAAGTTTTGATGATTTTTATTATGGTAAGGGTTCTACTTTTCCAGACATTAATGGTAGCATTGGTATTTTATTTGAACAAGCTAGCTCTAGAGGACATGCACAAGAAACTGTAAACGGAGTTTTAACATTTCCATTTACCATCAGAAACCAAGTAACTGCGGCTTTTTCTACCTTAGAGGCTGCCAAAAAAATGCGCAAAAAAATCTTACATTATCAACAAGATTTTTATAAAGAATCTAGAGATAATGGTAGCAAAAAAGCCATTGTTTTTGGTGATGAAAAAGATGCTGCTAAAAGTTTTCATTTAGCAGAAGTATTGAAACGTCATCAAATAAAAATACATGATGTAAAAGCAGATTTTACAAAAAACGGGAAAACCTTTAAAAAAGGATACAGTTATGTAGTTCCCATGAATCAAAAAAATCAACGTTTGGTAAAAGCTATGTTTGATGTAAGAACTACTTTTAAAGATAGTTTGTTTTATGATGTTTCCGCTTGGACCTTTAACCATGCTTTTGGGGTAGACTATGCAGAAAATATATCACTATCTAAAGCTGGAGACGAAATCTCTAAGCTAGAAATGAAAAAGGGAATTGTTACTTTTAAAAGTGATTATGGCTATTTAATGCCTTGGAACGAATACTATACTCCAAAAGCGTTAAACGCAATTTTACAAAAGGGAATTCGTGCAAAAGTTTCTATGAAAAACTTTAAAAATGGTGGTAAAGATTATGATTATGGAACCATATTTATTCCTGTACAAAACCAAGAATTAAATGCTAATGATTTATTTCAATTTTTAAAAGAAACTGCCAATGAAAGTCACTTGACAATTAATGGAGTAAATACAGGTTTAAACGAAGGAATTGATTTGGGTTCTAACAATTTTAGCCCAATTACCAAACCCAAAGTAGCCATGTTGGTTGGTGATGGTATTGCTGGTAACGATTCTGGAGAAATTTGGCACATGTTAGATCAACGTTTTGATATGACTTTAACTCGTTTAGATACCCGTTATTTTAGTAGAGTAAACTTACAAAAATACACCGCAATTATAGTACCCAGTAGTTATAATTTAGGCAAATCTGCAGAAGAAAAACTAAGAACTTGGGTTAGAAATGGAGGTACTTTAATTGGTTATAAAAATACCGCAAGATGGTTGGCTAGTAAAAAGTTTATCAATCTAAATTTTGATAGTGCCAAAAGAGATTCTATTAAAAATGTATCTTTTGAAAATAGACGTTTACAATCAGGTGCACAGGTAATTGGTGGTGCTATTTTTGAAGCGAATATTGATAGGTCTCACCCAATTAATTTTGGTTATAAAAATGATAAGATTGCGCTATTTAGAAACTCAACATTATTTATTAAAGCAGCTAAAGATAGTTACAACAACCCAATTCAATATACAAACAACCCTTTATTAAGTGGTTATATTTCTAAAGAAAATTCCAAAGTTATTCCCAATACTGTACCTTTTAAAGCACAAGGTTTGGGTAGAGGAACAGTTTTGGTGTTTACAGATAATACCAACTTTAGAGCTTTTTGGTTTGGAACCAATAAATTATTAATGAATGCTATTTTCTTTGGAGATAAAATGTAAATTTTAAATAGTAAGATTTCATCTAAAAAGTGTCAAATTTAATTATTAAATTCTGACACTTTTTTTGTAGCATTGTAACAAAATAGCTTTGTAATCGTCATAATAATAACCAACCAAAGTTGTATTATGAGTTTTTTTAGAGTCCTTTTTGCCATCATTTTCCCACCACTTTCTGTAATAGACAAAGGTTGTGGTTCGTTTATTATTATTTTTCTTTTAACACTTTGTGGATGGATTCCTGGTGTAATTGGCGCATTGGTAATTTTAAATAATCCAAAGCATTAAAAAACTTGTTCACCATTTTTAATCTTTTGAGAAGCTTTTAATAAAACCACTTTTCCTTTAGAATTATAAACACCTAATACCAAAACTTCACTTAAAAAATTTGCAATTTGTCTGGGTTTAAAATTCACAATTGCTGTAATCTGTTTGTGTAAAAGTTCTTCTTTTGTATACAAATCTGTTATTTGTGCGCTCGATTTTTTAATACCCAATTTGCCAAAATCTATTGTTAATTGGTAGGCTGGTTTTCTAGCTTTCTTAAAATTATGAACTTCAATAATAGTTCCTATTCTAATATCAACGTTTAAGAAGTCTTCAAAAGTTATTTCCTCTTTCATCTATTTCCAACCTTTTCTAATCATCAATTGTTTAATGTGGGCAAAATGATGCAAACTATGCCATGCATAAATACCTGTTGCTTTTTTTAAGGAATACAATGTGTTTGTTGCTGGATGTAGAAAAGATTTTTCTAAATCGTCATCAGACAATTCATTTAAAAAATAAACCCATCTTGCATGCAATGCTTTTAAACCATCAATAGACAAAGCAATCGGACCATTTTTTGAGTCGCTTAAAGCTGCCCAAAGCGCCTCATCGTAAGGTCTAATTTTTGGAGTATCTTCTGTTAAAGTCAATTTAAAACGGATGTATGAATTTTGATGACTATCATAACAATGGTGAATTACCTGTCTAATAGTCCAACCATTTTCTCTGTAAGGAGTATCTAGTTGGTTTTCTGATAATTATCTGGTTAAAAATTCTAATTCTTGCGAAACCTTTCTAAAATAGAAATCCACTCTTCCATTTTCTTTTTAGTAATTACCTCTGGTAAGTTTACTTTTCCTATAGGGTATTTTAGATTTTCTATATCCATTTATTTCTTTGTTATTTTTTCTAACATTCTTTTAGAACTTCTATTTTCTGAGTTTATAGATAAAGATTTAGTATAACTTTTTATAGCATTTGTAGTGTCTTTTGCTTTCAGGTAAGCGTCTCCTAAACTATCAAAAGTGTTTGAACTTTTTGGATGTAATACTGTATTAATTTTAAAAATCTCAATTGCTTTTTCAATATTATTATCTCTTAAATATTTATAACCAACTCTGTTCAAACTATATTCTCGTATAATGGGGCTTAAAGAATCTTGTCTTTTTATTTCTAAAAAGGCTTCTAAAGCTTTATCATACTGGCTCTCTTCAAAATATTCATTAGGTGTTTTTTCTCCTTTTTTTAATTTTTTAAAATGATAAATTTGCCCTTTATGTTCCTTCTTAGGATCTAATTCAATGTGCATTTTAGGTTCTTTTACAAAAACAATTTTCTCATTTAACTCTTTCATGTAAAAAGAACTATCGTCTACTTTTAAAAGTTCTATGTCATCTAAACCACGCCATTTTGCAAGCAAAACTTTATCTTTAAAATAGATTTCAATAATTTCATTTTCATTAAAAAGATAACGTCCTTCTGTGGCATTAATAAATTCATCAGAATTTTCTTTTGAAGAACATGCGCTTAAAAAAAATAATAAAATAAATGGTAGTAAATAAGTTTTCATAGGTAGGTTGATATGTGTATTCTATATTTAGACGACTAATTTATACTTTTTGTTACAATATCTTTTAAGAAGTTCTAAAATAAAAAAGATTATTTAATATAGAAGTTAAAGACCAATTGAATGTTAAGTTTATTAAAAATAGTTAGAATTAAAAATTTTAAAAAATGTTATAATGTGTTAATTTTTATTTTGTTTAATATTTATTTAATAAATTTAAACAAAATTACAATTTATGAAGCTCTCAATATCATTCTATATTGCAATAACTACACTATTTTTAGTATTAACAACAGTGTTTGCAACCCTAAATTTTCCCTATGCCTGGGTATTTTACTTAACGGTTATAGGACAAATATTTCTAATAATTATGGTGTACAAAGTCTTAAAAGATAATTATACCACAACAAAAACCTTTAAAGATTTTTATGAGGATAATCCTATCAAAGAAGAAAATTATAGGTAAAATTATCATAATAATAAATCATTAAACTGTCTAAATTAAATTACTTTTATAATTAGACATCGTATTTATTTATTATTTAATCTATTGATATTCAGTTTTATAAACACTTCACTACACTTTGAATATAATATACACACAAGTATCTTACTTAGAAAAAGTATGTTAAATAGCTATTTTTGGTAATTGATTATTAATAAAAGTCAAAAAAAACCAAAAAATGGCAAAAACATTATTTGACAAAGTATGGGATTCTCATGTGGTACGTAGCGTAAAAGACGGGCCAGATGTTTTTTTTATAGATCGTCATTTTATTCATGAAGTTACGAGTCCTGTAGCTTTTTTAGGATTAGAAAGTAGAGGGAATACAGTTTTGTATCCAGAACGTACTTTTGCAACAGCAGATCATAATACACCCACTATAAATCAACACTTACCAGTAGAAGATGCCTTATCTGCAAATCAGTTAGATGCATTAGAAAAAAATGCAGCAAAATATGGTATTTCTCATTGGGGTTTAGGTGATAAAAATAACGGAATTGTACACGTTGTAGGTCCTGAAAACGGAATTACATTACCAGGTTCTACAATTGTTTGTGGAGATTCGCATACGTCTACACATGGTGCTTTTGGTACCATTGCATTTGGTATTGGTACTAGTGAAGTAGAAATGGTATTATCTACACAGTGTATTATGCAGCCAAAGCCTAAAGCTATGCGTATTAACGTAAATGGTAAATTAGGTGCAGGCGTAACTCCTAAAGATGTAGCTTTATATATTATTTCTAAGCAAACCACTTCTGGTGCTACAGGTTATTTTGTAGAATATGCAGGTGATGTTTTTAGAGACATGTCTATGGAAGGTAGAATGACCGTATGTAATTTATCTATAGAAATGGGTGCAAGAGGAGGAATGATTGCTCCTGATGAAAAAACATTCGATTATATTAAAGGTCGTTCTTTAACACCAAAAGGTGATGATTGGGATAAAGCCATGAAATATTGGGAAACGTTATCTACAGATGAAAATGCTCAATTTGATATAGAATTCAATTACGAGGCCTCAGATATTGAGCCAATGATTACATATGGTACCAATCCAGGAATGGGAATGGGTGTCACAAAATCAATACCAACTGCTGCAAATGTAGAAGGTGGAGCAGAAACCTATAAAAAATCTTTAGGGTATATGTCTTTTAATGAAGGTGAAGCTATGATTGGTAAAGAAATCGACTTTGTGTTTTTAGGATCTTGTACCAATGGCAGAATAGAAGATTTTAGAGCATTTTGTTCTATAGTAGATGGTAGAAAAAAAGCAGACAATGTTACAGCGTGGTTAGTTCCAGGTTCTCACAAAGTAGTAGATCAAATTAAAGCAGAAGGTTTAGATAAAATTATTGATGAAGCAGGTTTCGAGTTAAGAGAACCAGGTTGTTCTGCTTGTTTGGCAATGAATGATGATAAAATTCCAGCAGGAAAATTATCAGTTTCAACCTCAAACAGAAACTTTGAAGGAAGACAAGGACCAGGATCTAGAACATTATTAGCATCTCCTTTAGTAGCAGCAGCATCAGCTGTTGAGGGAGTTGTTACTGATCCAAGAACGCTTCTTGTATAGTTTGCAGTTCGCAGTTTTCAGTTAACAACTGATTTTTTGCCAACTAAATAATATTTGAATAACATAATGACTGCCAACTGAATACTGGCAGACTGAATACTTAAAAACATGGCTTACGATAAATTTGAAGTACTCACAAGTACAGCATACCCATTACCAATAGAAAACGTAGATACAGATCAAATTATACCTGCTCGTTTCTTAAAAGCAACAGAGCGTAAAGATTTCGATATCAATTTTTTTCGTGATTGGAGATACAATGCAGACGGAACACCAAAAGCAGATTTTCCTTTAAACAAAGAAATTTATGCAGGTTCCAAAATTCTAGTAGGAGGCAGAAACTTCGGTTCTGGTTCTTCTAGAGAACACGCAGCTTGGTCTGTGTACGATTTTGGTTTACGTTGCGTAATTTCATCTGCATTTGCAGATATTTTTAAAAACAACTGTTTAAACGTTGGGGTTTTACCAGTACAAGTTTCTGCTGCGTTTGCAGACAAGTTATTTGATGCAATTATGGCAGACCCAAAAACAGAAATCAAAGTAGATTTACCGAATCAAAAAGTAACCCTAGTAGCCACAGGAGAAACTGAACCTTTTGATATTAATACTTATAAAAAAGATAATATGTTAAACGGTTTTGATGATATTGACTACTTAAAAAACATGGAAGAAGAAATTACTGCTTTTGCAGAAACAAGACCTTTTTAATTTTTTTATAGTTGATTTTTTTATGGCTACTAGAAAAATAGAAATAATGGATACGACACTGCGTGATGGAGAACAAACATCAGGAGTGTCGTTTTCAGTTTCTGAAAAATTAACCATTGCCAAATTATTATTAGAAGAACTAAAAGTAGATCGTATAGAAATTGCATCTGCTCGTGTTTCTGATGGTGAATTAGAAGCTGTTCAAAAAATAACTTCTTGGGCTTCAACAAACAATTTTTTAGAAAATATAGAAGTGTTAACTTTTGTTGATGGTGGAAAATCAATAGATTGGATGCTTAATTCTGGTGCAAAAGTTCAGAATTTATTAACCAAAGGTTCTTTAAATCACTTAACACATCAACTTAAAAAAACACCAGCAGAACATTTTGCTAATATTAAAGCAACCATTGCCTTAGCTGAAAAAAATAATATTAAAACCAATGTATATTTAGAAGATTGGTCTAATGGAATGCGAAATTCTAAAGATTATGTTTTTGAATATTTAGAATTTTTATCAACTCAAAAAATAGAACGAGTTTTATTACCAGATACTTTGGGGGTTTTAGCACCTAAAGAAACTTTTACTTTTATTAAAGAAGTGAAACAAAAATACCCAAATATTCACTTTGATTTTCATGGGCACAATGACTATGATTTAGGGGTTGCCAATGTTATGGAAGCTGTTTTTGCAGGTATTAACGGATTACATTTAACCATTAATGGAATGGGAGAACGTGCAGGAAATGTACCTTTGGCAAGTGTAGTTGCGGTTATCAATGATTTTATAAAAGATATTAAAATCTCTGTAAATGAAACTGCTTTAAACAAAGTTAGTAAGTTAGTAGAAACGTTTTCAGGTTTTAGAATTCCTGTTAACAAACCAGTTGTTGGGGCAAATGTTTTTACGCAAACCGCTGGTATTCATGCAGATGGAGACAATAAAAACAACCTATATTTTAACGATTTAATGCCAGAGCGTTTTGGTAGAAAACGTAAATATGCTTTGGGTAAAACTTCTGGAAAAGCAAACATTCAGAAAAACTTACAAGATTTAGGCATCAGTTTAAATGATGATGAACTTAAAAAAGTTACGCAAAGAATTATCGAGTTAGGAGATAAAAAAGAAATCGTTTCTCAAGATGATTTACCCTACATTATTTCTGATGTTTTAGATAGTGATACCATAGAAAAACGTGTAGTAGTAAAAAATTATGTATTAGGTCATGCAAAAGGCATGAAACCATCTACTACTTTAAAATTAAAAGTAGAAGGTGTTTTATATGAAGCACATGCACAAGGTGATGGGCAGTTTGATGCTTTTATGAATGCGCTACGTAAATTGTACAAAACACACAGCAAAAAAGAGTTGCCAGATTTGGTAGATTATGCAGTTAGAATTCCTCCAGGAAGTCATTCTGATGCCTTGTGTGAAACCATTATTACCTGGAAAAAAGAAAAACACGAATTTATTACACGTGGTTTAGATTCAGATCAAACAGTATCTGCAATTAAAGCCACAGAAAAAATGTTGAATATAATATAAATACCCCATTTGCTTTTAGCTTTTTGCTATTAGCAGGCAAACTTAAATTAATTAAAATAGGTGCTGTTAATTGTGCGAATAGCTAACAGCCAAAAGCTTAAAAATATGAAATTAAACATCGCATTATTAGCAGGAGATGGAATTGGTCCAGAAGTAATAGATCAAGCAGTAAAAGTATCTGATGCAATTGCAAAGAAATTTAACCACGAAATTAATTGGAAACCGGCTTTAACGGGTGCTGCTGCTATTGATGCAGTAGGTGAGCCTTATCCAGATGAAACTCATGAAATTTGTGCATCTTCTGATGCGGTTTTATTTGGCGCTATTGGGCATCCAAGATTTGATAATGATCCTTCAGCAAAAGTAAGACCAGAACAAGGTTTATTAAAAATGCGTAAAAAATTAGGTTTGTTTGCAAATGTAAGACCAACCTTTACCTTTCCATCTTTATTAGATAAATCTCCTTTAAAAAGAGAACGTATTGAAGGTACAGATTTGGTTTTTTTACGTGAATTAACAGGTGGAATTTACTTTGGAGAAAAAGGTAGAAGAGATGAAGGAGAAACTGCTTTTGATAACTGTGTTTACACAAGAGCTGAAGTACAGCGTTTAGCAAAAAAAGGTTTTGAATTGGCAATGACGCGTGGTAAAAAATTATGTTGCGTAGATAAAGCGAATGTTCTAGAAACGTCACGTTTATGGAGAGAAACGGTTCAGGCAATGGAAAAAGATTATCCAGAAGTCGAAGTAGCTTATGAGTTTGTAGATGCAGTGGCTATGCGTTTGGTGCAATGGCCAAATAGTTACGATGTATTAATCACAGAAAACTTATTTGGAGATATTTTAACAGACGAAGCATCTGTAATTTCTGGTTCTATGGGCTTAATGCCAAGTGCTTCTTTAGGTGCTGATATTGGTTTGTTTGAGCCCATTCATGGTTCTTATCCACAAGCTACAGGATTAAATATTGCAAATCCTATGGCCACAGTTTTATCTGCAGCAATGATGTTTGAAAACTTTGGTTTACAAGCAGAAGGAAAAGCAATTAGAGAAGCTGTAAACAAGGCCTTAGAGGAAGGTGTGGTTACAGAAGATTTAGCAGATGGAGGAAAATCTTTCGGAACCAAAGAAGTAGGAGATTGGTTGGCTGAAAATATTTAAATTACTTTTTTAAATATACATTTAAAAGTGCTGTTTTGTGTTTCAATATTGGTTATTATTGCAAAAAAATATTCTATGAAAATACAAAACACACTTTTTTTTTATTACTTTCATTTTAAGTGTTTTTACCTTAAAAGCTCAAATAATTGGTAAAGTTGTAGATGCCCAAGATAATTACCCTTTAGAATATACTAGTGTAGCTGTTTATAAAACATCGAAAAAAACATTAGTAACTGGAGTCGTAACTAACACAAAAGGATTTTTTATAATTGAAGGTGTAAAACCTGGTAATTACTATCTAGAAATTTCTTTTTTAGGGTATAAAACTAAGGTAATCAATAATATTATTTTAAAAAGCAAAGGAGAATCAATAAATTTAAATACTATTAAACTTATTTTAGGTTCAGGTAATCAATTAAATGAAAAAGTTGTAAAGGCTGAAAAAAATACCATTTTACATAAAATTGATAGACAAGTTTTTGATACCAAAAAATATCAAAGTACAGTTGGTGGAAATGCAATAGACGCTGTTCGTAATTTACCTTCTGTAACCATTGATGGTTTTGGGGAAATTAGTGTACGAGGCAGTAAAGGATTTACAGTAATAATAAACGGAAAACCTACACAAGGTGATGTTAGTACTATATTAGCACAGTTACCAGCAAACGCTTTGGAAACAGTTGAGTTAATTACGGCTCCATCAGCAAAATATGATCCTGAAGGAAAAGGAGGTATTCTTAATATCATTACAAAAAAAGGGGCTATTGACGGAACTTTTGCACAGATTAATGTACGTGGTGGATTTCCATCCATAGAAGATTACGACACCCAAGTTGCTGCAAAACGTTTTGGAATTGATGCAACAATCAACAAAAGAACTGGAAAATGGAATTTGTCTTTTGGTGCGAGTTACCAAAGAAATGACAAAACGGGTAGGAGAGAAGGAGATATGTTTATCATCAATACTCCAGAAAATAAAACACCTTTTTACCTTCTGATGGTGAGCGTAGTTTTGATGAAATTACCTACAATGGTCGTTTTAATGCAGACTTTACACCAAGTGATAAAAATACCTTTTCAGTAGGTTTCTTTGCAGGAAAAAGAACCAAAGATCGTTTGGCAGATATCGTTTATAATAACTATGCAGTTTCTCCAATAAATAGTAACAATCGTTTGTATGAATTTACGTATTTCAATCATAACTTAAGAACTAGAAAGGGAGATTTTGCTTTAGGAAGTTTTGATTATAGTCATAAATTTAATAATGACTCAAAATTATCAACCTCAATTTTATACGAATACACTTTTTTAGGAGGACCAACAGAGAATGACAATTTAGGAGAACCTAATAGAAATATTGTATATCAAAGAGAATTTAACACCAATGACAATCCTTTATACAGAACTCGTTTTAACCTAGATTACCAATGGAAACCGTTTTCTTTTGGAGTTTTAGAAACAGGATATCAGTATAGAAGTTTAGATCATACAGGAAAATTTGTCTATGAAAGAGATGGTAATTTAGTGCCAGAATTTTCTAGTGATGTTAGTTTAGAAAGAGAAATTCATTCTGGATATGCACAACTTTCTGGTTCTAAAAGTAAATGGAATTACAATGCTGGTGTTCGTTTAGAAGCTATGGATAGAGAGTATAGAGAAACTTTACAAAGTGATGGAAAAGAAAATGTTTACAATTTAGATTTTGTAAAGTTATTTCCATCAGCATCTTTACAATATAAAATTAATGATAAAACCAATATTAAAACTGCTTAAAGCAAAAGAGTAGAAAGAACAACTAGTTTTAAAATGAACAGTTTTGCAGAGCGTGAACATTCAGAGGTTTTTGAGTAAGGTGATAATACGCTAAAACCAGAGTTTATAGATTTGGTCGAATTGGGTATTACCAAAAAATTAAAAGGTGGGAATTCAATTTATGCAACTAGATATTTTAGACATGTAAAAAATGTAATTAATCGAGTAAATACTTTAGCATATCAATAAAATGGAGCTGTAATTGATAGTTTTATTAATAGAGTGTATTCTAATGTTGGCAGTAGTAATGCCATAGGTTTAGAAATTGGTGCTACTCTTAAACCATCAAGAAATTGGAAC
>NZ_CBFHJT010000007.1:0-4365 GCF_965656025.1 Polaribacter sp. | reverse complement strand
CCAATTTTATCGGTATAAATGTATATAATTATGATATTGATGGAGTCTTAAGTTTTAGACATAGAGATGGTGTAGCACGTAATTATGATATTGATACCAATTCCACTATTTATTCCATCAACTTAAATTCTACATACAATTTTTGGGAAAACGCTTCTGTACAATTTACTTTTAATTATTTGTCTGATAGAGTCTCAGCAATGGGAGAAGACTCTCGTTTTTACTCACCAAACCTAACGTTCAGAAAAAAGTTTATGGAAGATCGATTGACAGCCACTTTACAATGGCAGAATATAGATATGGGACTATTTAAAACCAACGAACAACGTATAACTACCTCAAGAACAAATCAATTTTTTACCACAACAAATTATGTGTATGAAGTAGATATGATTACCTTAAACCTTCCTTACACTTTTAATGCTGCTAAAAATAAATCGAAATTTATTGATAGCGAGTTTGGGAAACGTGAGTTTTAATTACAAATTATAAAATTCCATACTCTCAATAATCAATGCTTCAGTCACTTTACAATCTAATTGATGGTTTTCATAATCATTTAACAGCACAAAGTTTACCTGACCGTTTACGTTTTTCTTGTCGTGTTTTAACAATTCCATAATGGCTTTAAAATCTTCTTTTAAAAGATTTGTTTTATTGTAAATAGATAAAATAACTTCTTTTATTTCAGCAACTTTTTCTAAAGGAAAACTTAATAATTTAGAAGACATGTAACTTTCGCAAACCATACCAATGGCGATAGCTTCACCATGTGTTAAGTTTTCTTTATTTTCAGATTCTAAGTAAAAAGACTCTATGGCGTGTCCTAAAGTATGTCCGAAATTTAAAATTTTACGTAAACTTTGTTCTTTAGGATCTTGTAAAACCACTTCATTTTTTATTTCAATAGATCTAAATATTAAATCTTTGATATTTAGACCTTTATTTTTCTTTATTTCATTAAATAGTTGAATATCGTAAGTGACTCCATATTTAATAATTTCTGCTATTCCAGATTTTATTTCTCTAGGAGTAACAGTTTCTAAATAATCGGCATCTACCAAAACCATTTTTGGGTTTGCAAACAGACCAATTTGGTTTTTTAGCACTCCTAAATCTACCCCTGTTTTACCACCTACAGAAGCATCAACCATAGATAATAATGTAGTGGGTACGTTTACAAAATCAATACCGCGTTTAAAACAAGAAGCCACAAAACCACCTAAATCTGTAATAACACCACCACCTAAAGTAATAAGTAAACTTTTACGATCACCACCTAATTCTGTAATCGCATTCCAAACACCAATACAAGTTTCTAAATTTTTATTGATTTCTCCAGATGCTATTTCAATGATTTCAATCTTATTTTCTGCACTAAAATTTCTTATAAATTTAGGGTAACAATGTTCAAAAGTATTCTCATCAACCAAAATAAAAATGGTAGAGTAGTTTTTGCTAGCTACTAAATTTGATAATTCTTTATATGCTTTGTTCTGAAAATGAACAGGGTAACTTATTGCTTTTATAGACTTCATCATAAAAATATTGAAAGTGCAAATTAACTAGAAATTATTGAATTATTAGTACTCTTAAACTATCTTTGTTTTAAATTTTAATAGCGTTTAATGAAATTTTTCGATAACACAAAAGTTGCTTTTGCACTAAAAACAGACTCTCAATTAAAAAGAGCTTATTTTCTATTTAAAATGATTCAAAACCAGCCTTTGGTTAGAATTGGTAGTGCAGTAACAAACTTTGCTTTAAAAGCTCATTTACCAATAGAAGGTTTAATTAGAGCTACTGTATTCGATCATTTTTGTGGAGGTGTTACAGAAGAAGACTGTTTACCTATTATAGATAATATGTACAATAATGGTAATGTACATAGTGTTTTAGATTATTCAGTAGAGGGCAAAGACAAAGAAGAAAGTTTTAATGAAGCGTTAGAGAAAATCTTAAAAATTGTAGATTTTTGTGCAGAAAAAAAATCCATTCCGTTTGCCGTTTTTAAACCCACAGGTTTTGGGCGATTTGCTTTATATCAAAAAATTACAGAAGGAAAAGAATTAACAGAACAAGAAAAAGAAGAATGGGCGAGGGTAGAAGCACGCTATCACAAAGTATGTAAAATAGCTTCAGAAAAAGATGTACCCTTATTAATCGATGCAGAAGAAAGTTGGATGCAAGATGCTGCAGATCAATTAATAGAGCAGCTAATGGAAACTTACAACAAAGACAAAGCCATCGTTTTTAACACTTTGCAAATGTATAGGCATGACAGGCTTGAGTATTTAAAAGAACTCCATACAAAAGCACACCAAAAAAGCTTTCATATTGGTATGAAGGTTGTAAGAGGTGCTTATATGGAAAAAGAAAGAGAAAGAGCCGAAGAAAAGGGATATCCATCACCAATTTGCGATAACAAAGAATTAACAGACATTAATTTTGATGCTGCTGTTAAATATATGATGGAACATAAAAATATGGCAATTTTTATAGGAACTCATAACGAACACAGTTCTTATTTAGGCATGGAATTGGCAGATAAGCACAATATCAAAAAAGACGATTCAAGGCTTTGGTTTGGACAATTATTTGGCATGAGCGATCATATAAGTTACAACCTTGCCAACCATCAATACAACGTTGCAAAATATCTTCCATTTGGTCCGGTAAGAGATGTTATGCCTTACTTAATTAGGCGTGCAGAAGAAAACACCTCTGTTGCAGGTCAAACAAGTAGAGAGTTAAACCTGTTAAAAACAGAAAGAAAACGTAGAAAGCTATAATGCAAACTGTAGACGAAATAAAACAGTTACTCCATAGAAATAAATTAAGGTTGCACCAAGAATTGTTGCAAAGCAAAGAAGCCTACCATTTAATTAAAAAATCTACACATTCACATTTAACAGAAGAAGAAAAGTTAAAAATTAAAATTCAACTTCTAGATATCTGTAAAGCTATACCCGCATTTACGGTTTTTATGTTGCCAGGTGGTGCATTATTACTACCATTACTCATCAAATTAATACCTGATATTTTACCATCTGCCTTTAAAGAAGACCCAGAAATCGATAACAAATAAACAATTTGGGCGTTCCCTTTCAGGTCGCGCTTTCCATTGCAAGTCCTCGTTCGTAAACTCACTGTGGGCTTTCCATTGCAATCCCTAACGCACTTATTTAGAAGCTTTTTACATTTTAAAAGCCAATTATCATCCATAAAAATTGCTATTTATAGTAATTAAAAAAGTTAACACAAAAATAATTAGCTATTTTAGGTGTAATTCGTGTCTAAACAACTACTTTTGCACGAAATTTAAGAAATTATCAATGCAAGAAATCAGAAACATTGCAATTATTGCCCATGTAGATCATGGAAAAACAACTTTAGTAGACAAAATTATAGATCAAGCAAAAATCTTAGACGATCGTAAAGAACGTACAGATTTATTATTAGATAATAACGATTTAGAAAGAGAAAGAGGTATTACAATTCTATCTAAAAACGTTTCTGTAAACTATAAAAACACAAAAATTAACGTAATTGATACACCAGGTCACGCCGATTTTGGAGGAGAAGTAGAACGTGTATTAAAAATGGCAGATGGTGTTTTATTATTAGTAGATGCTTTCGAAGGTCCAATGCCACAAACCCGTTTTGTATTAGGTAAAGCCTTAGAATTAGGTTTAACACCAATTGTAGTTGTAAATAAAGTAGACAAAGAAAACTGTACGCCAGATTTAGTACATGAAAAAGTGTTCGATTTAATGTTTGCCTTAGAAGCAACAGAAGAGCAATTAGACTTTGCAACCATTTACGGTTCTGCAAAAAATAATTGGATGAGCACAGACTGGAAAAACGAAACAGACAACATAGTACCTTTATTAGATGCTGTTTTAGAATCTATACCAGCTACAAAATACAATGAAGGTACACCACAAATGCAAATTACCTCTTTAGATTTTTCATCTTTTACAGGTCGTATTGCAATTGGACGTGTTTTTAGAGGAGATTTAGAAGCAGGTAAAGATTATATGTTGTGTAAAGCAGATGGTTCTACCAAAAAAGTTAGAATTAAAGAATTACACGTTTTTGAAGGAATGGGAAAAGCACAAGTAGATAAAGTACCTTGTGGAGACATTTGTGCAATTACAGGTTTAGAAGGGTTCGAAATTGGCGATACGATTGCAGATTTAGAAAACCCAGAAGCATTACCTAGAACAGAAATAGACAAACCAACCATGAGTATGTTGTTTACCATAAACAATTCACCATTTTTTGGTAAAGAAGGTAAGTTTGTAACCTCTCGTCATTTACGTGACAGACTGTTTAAAGAAATGGAGAAAAACTTAGCGTTAA
>NZ_CBFHJT010000006.1:40727-61064 GCF_965656025.1 Polaribacter sp. | reverse complement strand
AATGCTTTTGCTTGCTCAGAAATTAATGCTATTTCTTGGTCAGAAAACACTCTATCTGCTTGATAAATCCAAACTCTGGCAGTATTTGGTAAATTTTTATATTCTGTAAACATTTTTTTATAAATTTTTAGATTGTTGGCATATTAGATTTTTGGATTATTTCATATTTATTTTCACAAGAAAATCTAATAATCTAGAGATCTAAAATACTAATTATCTTAACTATCATAAATTAAACTTTTGTTGCAAAGCTTGTAATTTTTCTTCATCTGTCATTTTATTTTTAGGCGCAGACATCCTTTCTTTAATTTCCCTTAAAACTTTTTTTGTGTATAAAGGAAAATCAGCATTCTGAATCCAATTATTATACCCCGGATTTTCCTTTAAAACATCTTCAACAGTTCTGCCTTTGTATTTTCCAAAAGAAAAGATTTCTTGTTTATCCTCATTCATTAAAATAAAACCAGCAAAATCTGCTCTTTCTCCATGCGTAGAGTATTCACTTAAAGCATCCACAGAGTTTTCAATATCATCATACTTATCTAAC
Source organism: Polaribacter sp. (assembly GCF_965656025.1). Lineage (GTDB taxonomy): Bacteria > Bacteroidota > Bacteroidia > Flavobacteriales > Flavobacteriaceae > Polaribacter. The sequence continues at coordinate 60,517 of NZ_CBFHJT010000006.1, read as the reverse complement.
TGCGCTAACAAAATCTCATACGTTGCGTTGGTATCTGCCTCTGCACCATGTGCACCTTCTAACTCTTTACCGCAATAAAATTGATAACCAGCACTTAAGGTTCTTTGCTCTTTTTTATGAAAAATTACCTGTACATCTATGGCTTTTCTATTTTTCATGTCAAAATCTATTCCTACACGCATTAATTCTTCTGCCAATAGTGGAATATCGAATCTATTAGAATTAAAACCTGCCAGATCGCAACCTTCAATCATTTTACTTACTTCATTAGCTAATTCTTTAAAAGTAGGTTCTGTAACTACTTTTTCATTCGTAATACCATGCACATCTGTTGCACCTTGTGGTATTTCTATTTCTGGATTTACCAACCAAGTTTTGCTTTCTTTATTTCCGTTCGGAAATACTTTTAAAATGGCAATTTCTACAATTCTGTCTGTTGCTATGTTAACACCTGTTGTTTCTAAATCGAAAAAAACAATAGGTTTTTCTAGTTTTAAATTCAAAATTAAATTTTTTAGTTTTTGCTCAACTTTGAATTTAGAATTCAAAATTTTGAACTATTTTTAGTTTATTCGTTTTCTAATTGCTCTTTAAACTCTACTATTCTATCAGCTATTTTTTTTGGTAATTGGGGTGCTTTAAAATCATACTTTTGCAACTCATTGTAAAGTATGTCTGCCAAAATATATCTTGCTGTTGGTTTATCATCTGCAGGAATTACAAACCAAGGTGCCTTTTCTTTAGAAGTTCTGTTTAGCAAATCTTCATAACAGAACATGTATTTGTCCCACAACTTACGTTCTTTTAAATCTCCTGCAGAAAATTTCCAGTTTTTCTCAGGTAGGTTTAACCTTCTTAACAACCTGTTTTTTTGTTCCTCTTTAGAAAGATTTAAAAAGAATTTTAAAACAATGGTTCCGTTTTTAACCAAATGATTTTCAAAATCATTAATTCTATCCATTCTATCATGGTAAAACCCATCATCTAAATCTTCTACATTTTTAGCAGTAGGAATGTTTTCTCCAAAAACATATTCAGGATGAACTCTTGTAACCAATACATTTTCATAATGGGTTCTATTAAAAACCCCCATCTTTCCTTTTGCGGGCAAAGCAATATAATGTCTCCACAAAAAATCATGTTTTAGTTCTAATTCTGTAGGTACTTTAAAACTGTGTACCTCTACTCCACGTGCATTTACATCTTTAAATACTTCTCTAATTAAACTATCTTTCCCAGATGTATCCATACCCTGTAAGCAAATTAACACACTATACTTGCCTTCTGCATACATCGTGTCTTGTAGTTTACTTATTTTCTTACGCAGTTTTTTTAGCTTTTTCTTTGCGTCTTCTATAGTTTCTTTTGTTTCAAAATTCACCAGTTTTATGGGGTCTGAAACTCTATAATTATCGGAATTCATACATCTTTTTATTAATTTTTAAAGATAAAAAAAATATCGTTTTTAGCCCTATTTTAAAGTATTGTTTAACAAAACATTATTTTAAATGCGTTAATATTTAAATTATATAAACGCAATAGCAATTTTAAAATCTTTAAATTTGAAAAACTAACTAAAATTAAATATTTATGAAGAAAATAATTCTGACTTGCTTTATTTTAACTCTTTTTATATCAACATCTTGTAAAGACAAAAAAGAAACAAATACAAAGGATACAAATGTAGCAATCTCTAATACTGAAAAAAGCACCTCAGCAGAAATAACACCTATTTCTCATGCCACAGCTGTCATCAGTTTTAATAATGAAACTATGTATTTAGATCCAACAGGTGGTAAAGAGGCTTTCGCTGATTATACAAAACCAACGTATGTTTTAATTACAGATATTCATGGAGATCACATGAACATGAAAACCTTAGAGGCTTTGGATTTATCTGAAGCTAAAGTGATTGCACCACAAGCTGTTGCCAACAAAATTGACTCCTTAAATTTTAAAGAAATAATTGTTTTAAATAACGATGAACAAAAAGATTTAGGTTCTTTTAAGATTGAAGCTATACCCATGTATAATTTACGAGAAGAAGCTTTAAAATTCCATACAAAAGGAAGAGGGAATGGCTATATACTTACTATTAATAACGAACGTATTTACTTTTCTGGTGATACAGAAGACATCCCAGAAATGCGGAATTTAAAAAATATAGACAAAGCATTTGTTTGTATGAATTTACCTTACACAATGCCTGTAGAAAGTGCTGCAGATGCAGTTTTAGCTTTTAAACCCAAAAAAGTATATCCTTATCACTACAGAGGAACACAAGGTTTAAGTGATGTGGAAAAATTTAAAAATATGATAACCGAAAAAGATACTTCTATTGAAGTTGTTCAATGGAACTGGTATCCAAATAGAAAATAGAAAAATTATGATAAAAAAAATGAAAAAATTAAGTGTTTTAGCATCTTTACTATTTGTTTTAGCTGCTTGTAACACCAACGAAAAAAAAGCAGTAGCAACCATTAGCCCAAAAAGTGGCAGCAATGTTTCTGGTACTGTAACTTTTATAGAAAAAGACGGAATTGTAACCATGAAAGCATCGCTTTCTGGACTCTCTGAAGGAAATCACGCTATACACATACATGCAATTGGAGATTGTTCTGCTGATGATGGAACTTCTGCTGGAGGACATTGGAATCCTACCAACGAAAATCATGGTAAATGGAAACAAGAACCTTTTCATGTTGGAGATATTGGAAATTTAGTTGTAGGTGCAGATGGAAAAGGCACATTAGAAAGAGAAACTGTATTATGGTCTGTGGGTAGTAAAGATATTACCAAAAACGTTGTTGGTCATGCCATTATTATTCACGAAGGTCCTGACGATTTTAGTTCTCAGCCTTCTGGTGCTGCTGGCCCAAGAATTGGTTGTGGTGAAATTGTTAGAAAATAATTTTAAATCAAATTAATAAAAAAGCCGAATTTTTAAATTCGGCTTTTTTATTGTCTTATAATTACTCCATTTCTTCTTTTGAATGTTCTGAGTAAGTCCTCCATTTTTCTAAACAATTTTGTATGTCTTCAGGAACTTCTGAATTGAATTGTAAAAACTTACCTGTTGTTGGGTGTGTGAAGCCTAATGTTTTAGCATGCAATGCTTGTCTTGGCAAAACTTTAAAACAATTCTGTACAAATTGCTTGTATTTGGTAAAGGTAGTTCCTTTTAAAATATCATTACCTCCATAACGTTCATCATTAAAAAGTGTATGACCAATATGTTTAAAATGTGCTCTAATTTGATGTGTTCTTCCAGTTTCTAATTTACATTGCACCAAAGTTACATAAGTAAGTCTTTCTAAAACTTTAAAATGTGTAACTGCATGTTTGCCAAAATCACCATCAGGAAAAACAGCCATTTGCAATCTATTTTTTAAACTTCTACCGATATTACCTTCAATAGTGCCTTCGTCTTCTTCTATATTTCCCCAAACCAAAGCGTAATATAAACGCTCAGTGGTTCTATCGAAAAATTGTTTCGACAAATGTGCCATCGCAAATTCGGTTTTGGCAACCACCAATAAGCCACTCGTATCTTTGTCTATTCTATGCACTAAGCCTGGGCGTTCATTAGAATTTGTTGGTAAATTTTCTATGTGATAAATTAAACCGTTTACCAAAGTGCCAGAGTAATTTCCATGTCCTGGATGCACTACCATACCTGCTGGTTTGTTTACTACAATTACAGCATCATCTTCATGTATAATATCTAAAGGAATGTTTTCTGCAACCAATAAATTTTCTGCTGGCGGATATGCCAAAACAACTCTAACAACATCTTTAGGTTTTACTTTGTAGTTCGATTTTACAGCAACATCGTTTACCAAAACATTGCCTGCTTTTGCAGCTTGTTGCACTTTATTTCTAGTAGCATTTTCTACAAAATTCATTAAAAATTTATCTACACGTAAAGGTACTTGTCCATCACCAGCAACAAATCTGTAATGTTCGTATAAATCGTCGTTTTCTAAATCTTTATTTTTTTCTTCCTGCAAAATGCTAACTTTCTTAAAATATTTATATTGCTAAAAACTAACGGTTTCTAACTTTAATTACCTTCCTTTACCATCACCTAAAACCAAATCTACAATTGAGTTTAGAGGTAATTTATCGCCTACATTTAAAATTTTACCTTTATGTCTTAAACCACGAACTACATCTTTACCAATATCGTTTACATAGGTGTAATTTGCACCTACATTTAAACCGATAGCTCGTAATTGAGAACTAGCTTGTCTTTTTGTACGACCATTTAAATCTGGTATGGTAATATCTCTATATTTAGACGGATTTAATGTTAAATAAATTTTACGTTTTTCTTTTACAAAATCTCCAGCTTCTGGTGTTTGCTCTATAACAGATTTTTTCGGATAATCTGGATTGTAACTAGCACTATCAATAATTTTGTAATCTAAATTTAATTCTTTTAATTTTCTATCTACTTCTTCTAAAGATAGTTTTTGTAAATCTGGAACTTGTATTTTTTGGTCGTGATTTGTAGTAACACCCAACCAAAATTTTAAGGCAAAAATCAACACTAAAACACCCACAATAGCAATGGCTATTTGAACAAAAAAAGTTTTACTTTTTAAAAACTGAACCAAACTCATAATCATTTTTTTAATCACACAAATATATAAAAACTAAACGTTGCTGTTTCTATTTATATTTTGATAAATTTGTTTTATTATTTTTAACTTAATGAAACAAAACATTGCCATTGTTATGGGTGGTTATTCATCCGAAAAACATATTTCTGTAAAAAGTGGAAATGTGGTTTACAAGCATATAAACAAGTTAAAGTACACTGTTTTTCGAGTGTTAATTTTAGAAGAAAAATGGGTTGCTTTAGACGATGCTGAAAATGAATATCCGATAGATAAAAATGATTTTTCTTTTATCATCAACCAAAAAAAAATAAATTTTGATTGTGTTTTTAATGCAATTCATGGTATTCCTGGAGAAAATGGACAGTTATTAGCGTATTTTAACCTCATCAATTTAAAACATACTTCTGCCCCATTTTATCAAATGGCCCTAACGTTTAACAAAAGAGATACCTTAAGTGCTGTAAAAGCGTATGGAATTAAAACAGCCACCTCTGTTTATTTAAATAAAGGTGATGAAATAAATTTGGATGTAATTATTGCCAAAGTTGGCTTACCATGTTTTATAAAACCCAATGGTGCAGGCTCTAGTTACGGAATTTCAAAAGCACACAAAAAAGAAGATATTTTACCTGCTATAGCAACTGCTTATAAAGAAGATCATGAAATTTTGATTGAGTCTTTTTTGGACGGAACAGAAGTTTCTGTAGGGGTTATTCAATATAAAGGCGAAACAAAAGTGTTGCCCATTACAGAAATAGTTTCAGAAAATGATTTTTTTGATTATGAAGCTAAATACGAAGGGAAATCGCAAGAAATTACCCCTGCAAGAATTACTAAAACACAAAAAGAAAAAGTAGAAAAAATAGCTAAAAAAGTATATGAGGTTTTAAATATGTCTGGTTTTTCGAGATCAGAATATATTTTTGTAAACGATACTCCTTATTTTATAGAAATGAACACAGTACCAGGTTTAACAGAAGAAAGCATTTTACCACAACAGGCAGAAGTGGCTGGTATTTCTTTATCTGAATTATTTGAGAATGCGATTGAAGCATCTTTAGAAAATTAGTATAAAATATATTTATCAAAAATAAAATACGTAATTTTTTGACTGTAATTATCCAAAATTAAAAACCATGAAAAGAGCAATTTTTCCAGGATCTTTTGATCCTATAACCTTAGGTCATTTTGACATCATAGAAAGAGGCGTTACGCTTTTTGATGAATTAATTATTGCGATTGGTGTAAATCATGATAAGAAATACATGTTTTCACTTGAGGAAAGAAAACATTTTATTGAAGAATGCTTTAAAGACAATCCTAAAATAAAAGTAGTTACTTACGAAGGCTTAACCGTTGATTTTTGTGTGCAAAATAATGTAGATTTTATTTTTAGAGGTCTTAGAAACCCTGCTGATTTTGAATTTGAAAAAGCGATTGCACATACCAACAGAGATTTAGCTCCCATAGAAACAGTGTTTTTGTTAACTGCAGCAAGCACATCTTATATATCTTCTTCTATAGTAAGAGATGTAATTAGAAATAATGGAGATTACACCAAATTAGTACCAGAACCAGTTCGTCTTAAATAAAATATTATGAAAAACCTTTTCTTACTCGCTGTTTTAACTTTACTGTTTTCATGTAATGATTCTAAAAAAAATGAGGTAGATTTTACGACTACTTTTGAAAAATCTGGAGGCACAGAAACACCAAAATACAAAGAAGTCATTGATTATTATGAGCAATTGGCAGAAGAATACTCAGAGATTTCACTTTTTTCTTTCGGGCAAACAGATGCAGGCGAACCTTTACATTTGGTAGTATATAATAGAGAAGGAATTTACAATGTTGAAGAAATTACAAATTCTAAAAAAAATAGAATTTTAATAAATAACGGTATTCACCCAGGCGAATCAGATGGCATCGATGCTTCTATGATGCTTCTACGAGATATTGTACAAAACGATTCTTTGAAAAAGAAATATGAAAACTCTTTAATTGCTGTAATTCCTGTGTATAATATTGGTGGTTCATTAAACCGAAATTCGCACACAAGAGCCAACCAAAATGGCCCAAAAGAATATGGTTTTAGGGGCAATGCTAGAAATTTTGATTTAAATCGAGATTTTATAAAACAAGACACCAAAAATGCAGCTGCATTTGCTGAGATTTTTCATACAGTCAATCCTGATGTTTTTATAGACAATCACGTAAGTAATGGGGCAGATTACCAATATGCAATTACCCATTTATTTACCCAACATAATAAATTAGGTGGCAAATTAGGTTCATTTTTAGAAAGCGAAATGAGACCAGCATTAGAAAAATCATTACAAGAAAAAAATATAATTATTACACCTTATGTAAATGTTTGGGGCAATACACCAGAAGCTGGTTTTTCTCAATTTTTCGATTCACCAAGATATTCTACAGGTTATACAACTTTGTTCCATACACTAGGTTTAATGGTAGAAACGCATATGTTGAAGCCTTATAAAATTCGCGTAGAGCAAACCTATGAATTAATGATTTCTGCTTTTGATTTTATGGAACAGAATTCTGAAAAAATTAAAGGGTTACGTTCTAAAGCTGTAGATGAAATTTTAAGAAAAAAAACCTACCCTATTACTTATAAAATTGATAGAGAAAATCCTACAACTTTAAATTTTAAAGGATATGAAGCTTCGTATATTGACAGTGAAGTAACTTCTGGTAAACGTTTATTTTATGATGTAAATCAACCTTTTGAAAAGAAAACTAAATATTACAATAACTTTTTAGTTGATAAAGAAGTAAGCATTCCTAAAGCCTATGTTTTACCTCAAGGTTGGCATACAGTTATTGATCGTTTAGAAGTAAATAACATCGATTTTACACCGCTAAAAAAAGACACCCTAATTACTGTAGAGGTCAGCCATATTGATGATTACGAGACAAGAAAAGCTGCCTACGAAGGGCATTATTTACATTATAATACAACTACCAAAAAATCTACAAAAGAAATTCTATTTAGAAAGGGCGATGTATATATTCCAACCAATCAAAACGGAGTTCGTTATTTATTAGAAACGCTTGAAGCAGAAGCAACAGACTCTTTTTTTAACTGGAATTTTTTCGATACAGTTTTACAAAAAAAAGAAGGCTATTCTGCCTATGTTTTTGAAGATGTTGCAGCAAAAATTTTAGCTGAAAACCCAAAAATAAAAGCTGCTTTTGAAGAAAAACTAAAAACCGATGAAACTTTTGCTAACAACCCAAGAATGCAACTAGATTTTGTGTATAAAAACTCACCACATTACGAACCTGCACATTTAATGTTACCGGTTTTTAAAGTTTATTAAAATGAAAAAAATCTTTGTATTACTTGCAATAATTTTCCTGTTAGGGTGTAAAACAAAATCATCAAAAAAAATTGATAAAAAAAACACTGATTTTATGACCTTCTATGTCGGCACTTACACAAAAAAAGACAGCAAAGGTATTTACAAGTATCAAATTTCTAGTGATGGAAAATTGTCTAATGTTGGTTTGATGGCAGAAGTTATAAATCCAACTTTTTTAACCAAGTCTAAAGACAAAAAAACATTGTTTGCGGTTGGAGAAACAGATAAAAATGGCACAGGATTTATAAGTGCTTTCAAAATTGAAAAAGATAGTTTACAACTTATAAACAAAACTGAAACTGGTGGTGCAAACCCTTGCTTTGTTGCCATTAATAATGATAATTATATTGTTGTAGCCAATTATTCTGGTGGAAATGTCGGACTTTTAAAAGCAGAAGCTTCAGGTGAACTTTCACCACTTTTACACGTACAACAACATGCAGGAAAAGGAACCACAGAAAGACAAAAAAGTCCGCACCCACATTCCGCATGGTTTCATCCAAATAAAGAAGAAATTATTGCTGTTGATTTAGGAACTAACGAATTGTGGTTTTCTAAAATATATTCCGTAAAAAACGAACTGGTTTTTACAGCTCAAAAAAAACTAAAAATGGCTGAAGGAGCAGGCCCAAGACATTTAACTTTTCATCCAAATAACAAGTGGATCTATGTTTTAAATGAATTGAAAAATACAGTTTCTTTGGTAAAAGAAAAAAACAATGTTTATGCAGTAGACTTTTCGACAAATACCTTACCCTCAGACTTTAAAGCATTTAGCAAAGCTGCAGATATCCATATTTCAAATGATGGTAAATTTTTATACGCCTCTAATCGCGGTCATGAATCTATAGTAATTTATGAAGTTAACCCAGAAAACGGAAGGCTTAAAACTGTTGGTTATCAATCTGTTTTAGGAGCACATCCTCGTAATTTTGCACTTACTCCCGACAATCAATTTTTATTAGTTGCCAATCAAGATACAGACAATATTGTTTCTTTTAAAAGAGACGCAAAAACGGGTAAACTAATTTTAGTTGATGAAATTTCGGCGCCAACACCTGTTTGTATTTTGTTTTAAAAGTTAAAAGGTTTTATTCAATTTATTTTATTTGTAACTTGTAGTTTTTAAAACACTACAGGTGAAAACAGATTTAACTATCAACGAAAAAACGTACTCCATAGAAGTACCAAAAGACATGCCCTTACTTTGGGCAATTAGAGATATTGTAGGTTTAACGGGTACAAAATTCGGTTGTGGCGTTTCACAATGTGGCGCTTGCTCCGTTTTAATAGACGGCAATCTTGTAAAATCTTGTGGCACTTTGGTTTCTGAAGCTATTGGAAAACAAATTTTTACCATTGAAGGAACTTCTAAAAATTTAGAGTTTTTAAGACAAGCTTGGAATGATGGAAATGTGCCTCAATGTGGTTATTGTCAATCTGGACAATTAATTGCTGCTACTTCCTTATTAGACAAAATAGAAAACCCAACAGATAAAGATATTGATGCAGTAATGAGTAGCAATATTTGTAGATGTGGAACCTACACACGAATAAGAAAAGCAATTCACAGAGCTGTAGCACTTAAAAATGAAAGTATATGAGCAAAATTGAAAAAATAAATAGACGCGATTTTGTAAAGTTATTTGGTTTGGCTTCTGGTGGAATTATTTTGGGCTGCAACACAAACACAGTAGAGAAAAAATTTAAACCAACCGTAAACAAAGATTTTTTTGAACCGAATTTATTCATACAAATCAAAAAAAATGGGGAAGTTATTTTAATTGCTTCACGTTCAGAAATGGGCCAAGGAATTAGAACTTCTTTAGCGTCTGCCATTGCAGATGAGCTAGAAGCAGATTGGAATTATGTTTCTGTAAAACAAGCTATTGGACATGAAAAATATGGCAATCAAAATACAGATGGCTCTAGAAGTGTACGCACAAAATTAACGCCCATGCGTAAAATGGGTGCAACTGCAAAAATGATGTTAATTTCTGCAGCTGCCAAAAAATGGAATGTTACAGAAAGTGTTTGTAAAGCTGAAAATCATCATATTATTAATACAACTACAAAGGAGAAAATTTTCTTTGGAGATTTGGTAGAAGATGCTTCACTAATAGAAATCCCAGAACAAGATTCAATTCAGCTTAAAAAAGTAGAGGATTTTAAATTTATTGGAAAAACGCTAAAAAGTGTCGATTTAAAAGACTTTACAAATGGTACAGCAACTTATGGCATTGATGTTCGCATTCCGAATATGAAATTTGCTGCTGTGGCTAGATGCCCTGTTACTTTTGGTACTGTAAAAAGTTTTGAAAAAAATGATGCCGATAAAATTGCAGGTGTAGAAAAAATCATTCAAATAGATCGATTAAAACCACCTACAGGAAAATTCTTTGGGATGTTGGGTGGAGTAGCTGTAATTGCAAACAATACTTGGGCTGCTTTTCAAGGGAAATTAACTTTAGACATTAAATGGAATAAAGGCGAAAATGAAACTTTTAATTCAGAAGAATTTAAAAAAACACTAATAGAGCGTGTTCAAAAAAGAGGTAAGTTAGTTCCTGGAAGTCGTGGAAATGTAAATTCGGCTTTTAAAAACGTCGAACAAACTCTAGAGGCTACTTATCATGTTCCTTTTTTGGCACATGCACCTATGGAAGTACCCAATGCTACAGCTTGGTTTCAAAAGGATAAAATTGAAGTTTGGGCTCCTTTACAAGATCCTCAAACAGCTAGAAGCGAATTGGCACATTTTTTTGAAATTCCTGTGGATAAAATTACTGTAAATGTGACTTTTTTAGGAGGTGGTTTTGGTAGAAAATCAAAATCCGATTTTGTAGTGGAAGCTGTAGCTTTATCCAAAGAAATAAATGCACCTGTACAAGTAGTTTGGACGCGTGAAGATGACATACAACATAGTTTTTACCACGCTACAAGTGCACAATATTTAAAAGGCGGTTTAGATAAAAATGGCAAAGTAACTGGCTGGTTGCAAAGAGTGGGCTTTCCATCAATTGTATCTTCTTTTAAACCTTTGTCAGATTACGCTTCTGGTTTTGAACTTGGGCAAGGTTTTACCAATAATCCTTATGAATTAGAAAATTTTCGATTAGAAAATATAAAAGCCGAAGCCAATTTACGTATTGGTTGGTTGCGCTCTGTGGTCCATATTCATAGTGGTTTTGGTATTAATTCTTTTGTTGATGAATTGGCTTATGCTGCAAAAAAAGACCCTGTAAAATTTCATTTAGATTTAATTGGTAAAGACCGAATTGTCAAAGGGAAATCGAATTACCCTTTCAATTCAAAACGCTTAAAGGATGTTTTAAACCAAACTGCAAAAATGGCAAATTGGGGAAAAGAATTGCCAAAAAATCATGGTTTGGGTGTTGCTATACATTACAGTTTTTATAGTTATGTAGCTACAATTGTAGAAGTTTCTATAAAAAACAAAAAAGTTAAAGTAGAAAATGTTTGGACAACCATAGATTGTGGTTTGGCATTAAATAGAGACAATATAAAAAACCAGTTAGAAGGCGCTACTATTTTTGGTATGTCGCTTGCTTTGTATGGAAAAATTTCTACCGAAAATGGTGCTGTGCAACAACATAATTTTTTCGACTATCAAATGACACGCATGAAAGATGCCCCAAATATAGACATACATATTATGGACAAAATGCATGAACCACCTACTGGAGTTGGTGAACCTGGTGTACCAGTAATTGCACCTGCTATTTGTAATGCCATTTTTAATGCAACCGAAAAACGCGTTAGAAGTTTGCCTTTGGTGGATGAAGGTTGGGTTTAATTAAAAGTTTAATCCTGATAATTAACAAAAAAAGCTCAACTTTTAAAAAGTTGAGCTTTCATTTATCTTATCTAGTTTTATCTAAAACTTATACTCGCCCAAAGGTTTCGGAAACTTTTCTGGATTTGCAGCCAAATGATAACGTGGGTCATCAATATCTTCTTCTATAATATCTTTAAATATAGGTGAGGCTTTGTATAATAACACTTTACAATCTTCACTTAAATGTTTTAAGGTTATTTTTTTACCAGCTGCTTGGTATTTTTCTACCAATGCAAAAATGGCTTCTATAGCAGAATGGTCAGAAATACGAGCTTCTACAAAATCTATTTCTACAATTTCTGGGTCATTTTTTACATCGAACTTTTCGTTAAAAGCAGAAATACTTCCAAAAAATAAAGGTCCCCAAATTTCGTAAATTTTAGTACCGTCTTCTTTAAAACGTTTTCTAGCTCTAATTTTCTTTGCGTTTTCCCAAGCAAAAGCCAAAGCAGAAATAATAACTCCAACAAAAACAGCAATGGCTAAATCGAATATTACTGTAACTGCTGAAACAACTATTAACACAAAAGCATCCGATTTTGGTATTTTCTTTAAAATTCTAAAGCTAGACCAAGCAAAAGTTTCTATCACCATCATAAACATAACACCCACTAGCGCTGCAATGGGTACTTGTTCTATCAATTTATCTGTAAAAAGAATAAATGTAAGTAAGGTAAGTGCCATCATAATACCAGACAGACGGCCACGACCACCAGCATTGATGTTAATAACTGTTTGCCCAATCATACCACAACCTCCTGTACCACCAAAAAGTCCACTTAAAATATTTCCTGCACCTTGTGCCACACATTCTCTGTTTCCATTTCCTCTAGTTTCTGTTAATTCATCCACTAAATTCATGGTCATTAAAGACTCTATTAACCCAACAGATGCTGCTAAAAAAGCAAATGGTAAAATAAATGTAAGTGTATCTAAATTAAAAGGTAAGTTTTGCCAAAGTTCTGTATTTGGTGTAGGAAACTCTCCTTTTAAACCTGTTCCTCCACCTTCAATAATATAAGAACCTACTGTAGAAACATCTAATCCTGTAATTACTACAAGAAAAGTTGTAACTAAAATAGCTGTTAAAGAGGCTGGTAATTTCTTGGTTATTTTTGGTAAAACCCAAATAATAGCCATAGTTAAAGCCACCAAACCAAGCATAATATATAATTCTGTACCTGTCATAAAAGTACTTACGTATTCCTTTACACCATCAGCGGAAACTTGTAAAGATTTATGAGAAAACATTTTTACTTGCGCCCAAAAAATTACAATGGCTAATCCGTTTACAAAACCCATCATTACAGAATGCGGAATTAAACGTACAAATTTTCCTATTTTAAAAACTCCTGCAAATATTTGAATAATTCCCATTAAAATAACACAGGCTAATAAATAAAAATAACCCATGTTGTCTATGGGTGTATCAAACAACATTCCTTTGGTATGGCCTTCTGAAATCATAGAAACAAAAATAACAGCCACTGCACCTGCTGCTCCAGATATTAAACCGGGTCTACCACCAAAAATAGCAGTAATTAGTCCAATAATAAATGCACCAGAAAGCGCTACTAAAGGATCTATTTGCGCAACAAAAGCAAAAGCAACCACTTCTGGAATCATTGCTAAAGAAACAGTAATACCTGCTAAAATATCATCTTTAGCATTTGGAGTAATTTTTTTAATAAATTCAGTCATAATAATTTTTGCGGCTATTTTAAAGTCGGCAAAGATAGTAGGTTTTTCGAGAAAATCACATTTTCAAGTAAGTATCGTAAACCAATTGTATGTTTTCGTAAGTATTTTTAAAAGCTTTTTGGATGGCTGTTTCATCTTTAAAAACAACCTCTGTAATTCCTTCTTCTAATTGCGGAATTAAGGTTCCATTAAAGTCAGAAGTCATTAAAAACCAAAAAGTTTCTTTTAATTTTAAACCATCTTGATAATAAGTATGATAGGTTGTAATAATAGGTTTGACAAGTGATAAATTAGCAATACCACACTCCTCTTCTACCTCTCTAACAGCAGCTTTTTCATTGGTTTCTCCTTTTTCTATCCTACCTTTTGGCAAATCCCAAACACCATTTCTAAAAATAAAAAGCACTTCTTTTTTATCATTTAAAACCAAACCACCAGCAGCAGAAACAACATCAAAAGAGTTTACAAAAAATTGCCAACCTGTATCTAAATCTGGCGTGTATAAATTTACTCCAGAAATGTTTTCGTTTTTTAATTTATAAATAATTTCTTCTTTTACAGTATTTTTTAAGAGATATATTGGAAAATTATTCTCATTATTTTGAGAAGATGTTACAATTATTGGCTTATCATTTACAAAAACTTTATACATTTGCGATATGATTTTAAACAAAGATACGTCAAAAAAAACAGCCGAACTTTTATTGCAAATTAAAGCAATAAAGTTAAGTCCAAATGAGCCATTCCACTGGGCATCAGGCTGGAAATCGCCAATTTATTGTGACAATAGAGTGACGCTTTCATATCCTCCAGTTCGTGTTTTCTTAAAACAAGAAATTGCAAAAATTGTAGAGAATAAATATGGTAAACCTGATGTTATAGCTGGTGTTGCAACTGGTGCTATTGCAATTGGGGTTTTAGTAGCTCAAGAATTGGGTGTACCTTTTGTGTATGTTCGACCAGAACCTAAAAAACATGGTAGAAAAAACCAAATTGAAGGCTATTTAGAAAGTGGCCAAAATGTGGTGGTTATAGAAGATTTAATTAGCACAGGTAAAAGCAGTTTAAATGCTGTAGAAGCATTAAAAGAAAACAATGCTGTGGTGAAAGGTATGGTTGCTATTTTTTCTTATGGTTTTGATGTTGCAACAGAAAATTTTAAAGAAAAAAATGTGGAGCTAACCACTTTGAGTAATTACGACAACTTATTAGAACAAGCGTTAGACAGTAGTTATATTTCTGAAAAAGAACTGATTACTCTACAAGAATGGAGACAAAATCCAAGTATTTGGAAACAATAAAAAAAAGATAAATGAATATAGAAGGAACAAGTGTAACTGTAGAAAAATCTCAAGAAGAATTGTTCAATTTTTTTTCTGACTTAAATAATTTTGAAAAAATTATGCCAGAAAACATCAATAAATTTGAAGTTGATGGAGATTCTTTTTTATTTGGTTTACCTGGTATGCCAGAAATTAGATTGGTTTTAAAGGAAAAAACGCCATTTTCTAACATTACTTTAGGTGCTGCAAGTAGTAAATTACCATTTACTTTGGCTGCAAACATTGGTAAAATTGAAGAATACAAAAGTGAAGTTTCTTTAAATTTTGAAGGTGAATTTAACCCAATGATGGCGATGATGAT
This sequence comes from Polaribacter sp., assembly GCF_965656025.1. Classification (GTDB taxonomy): domain Bacteria; phylum Bacteroidota; class Bacteroidia; order Flavobacteriales; family Flavobacteriaceae; genus Polaribacter. Next base: position 45,302 of record NZ_CBFHJT010000006.1, on the reverse strand, counting down.
TAAAAAACCATTGACAAAATTTGTAGACACATTATCTGAAAATATAGGAAAACTCTAAACCATAGCAACTTCTTTGATGCCGAATTCTGCAACAGATTCGTTTTCTAGTTCTATTTTAAGTTTTCCATCATTAGAAATACCTCTAATGATTCCCATAAACAAAACATCTTTACTATCTTTAAACATAGTTGGGATGTTTTTTTTGTACAATACATTTAAATAATCTGTTTCTAAACTTTTAAAGTCTTGTTTTTCTAATTTTCTAATTTTAAGTTCTATTTGTAAAATGATTTTTTTTAGTAAATCATCTAAATCAAAAATTTTACCACTTATATTACTTAAAGAAGATACATTTTTTAAGCTTTCAGAAAATAATTTTTGATTCACATTTAAACCAATTCCGATTACAGAAGAATTAATTTTAGTTCCTTTTATATTATTTTCTATTAAAATTCCGCAAATTTTTTGCTTTCCTGACAGAATGTCGTTAGGCCATTTGATGGCAATATTTTTTATATTTTCTTCTTTTAAAACTTCAAAAATAGCCAAAGAAATTGCAAAATTTAGATATTTTTTATCTAAAAAATTAAAATCTTTAAACTTAACAAACACACTAAAAGTCAGGTTTTTAAAGGGGTCAGAAACCCATTTAGCATGCTGTTGCCCTCTTCCATTTAACTGATTCTCTGTTTGTACAACTGTAAAGTTTTCTAAGGCAGAATCTTTTGCCATTTCTTTTAAAAAAGAATTGGTAGAAGCAATGGCATTAAGTTTGATTATTTTCAACTGTTAAATAAACTGTAAAGTAGTTCAAAATTAGGCAAAATAGTCGCAAAAAAATAATAACTTTGCGTTTAAATTAGAAAAAAATTAATGATAAAAAAACAAGTAAGCACAGACGATTTAATCGCTGTAATCATTCAAGGTATTGAAGAAGTTAAAGGAGAAAACATTCAATTACTAGACTTACGAGATATAGAAAATACGGTATGCGATTATTTTATAATCTGTACAGGTAACTCAAACACACAAGTAAACGCAATTTCTGGTTCAGTACAAAAAACAGTTAGCAAACAAATTAAAGATAAACCTTGGCATGTAGAGGGTGAAGGTGTTGCAGAATGGGTTTTAATGGATTATGTAAATGTTGTTGTACATGTTTTTCAAAAACATGTTAGAGACTTTTACGACCTAGAAAGCCTTTGGGGTGATGCAAAAATTACAGAAATTAAACCTGCCTAAATTTTAGACAAAATAATGAAAGATTCTAATAAAGACAACAATACAAATTCACCAAAATTCAAGTTTAATGCTTACTGGATTTATGGTGCCATATTCTTATTAATTATAAGTTTTCAGTTTTTTAGTAGTGGAGATTTAGCTACAAAAACAATCTCTAAAAACGAATTTAATGAGATTTTAAAAGAAAATGATATTTCTAAAATTTTAGTTGTTAATAAAAACATAGCACAAGTTTTTATTAAAGACGAAGCTTTAAAAAAGGCAAAATATCAAAAATTAATAAATTCTGCTTTTTACAGAAAAGGTTCATCACTCTATGAATACAATTTTGGGGATTTACAAAATTTTGAAAATGATTTAGAAAAAGCTAAAAAAGAAAACGACTTAACATTTGATTTAAAAAATGAAAGCAGAACAAGTATGATAGATACTTTTATAGGCTTTTTACCTTTTATTATTTTAATTGCTATCTGGTTGTTTTTTATGCGAAGAATGTCTGGCGGTGGTGCAGGTTCAGGTGGTGGAGGCCAAATTTTTAGTATTGGTAAATCAAAAGCGAAATTATTTGACAAAGACACCAAAGTAAAAACTACTTTTGAGAATGTGGCAGGTTTAGAAGGTGCAAAAGAAGAAGTACAAGAAATTGTAGATTTTCTAAAAAATCCAGAAAAATACACTTCTTTAGGAGGTAAAATTCCAAAAGGAGCATTGTTAGTAGGACCTCCAGGAACCGGTAAAACATTACTTGCAAAAGCAGTTGCTGGAGAAGCAGAAGTTCCTTTTTTCTCTTTATCTGGTTCAGATTTTGTAGAAATGTTTGTAGGTGTGGGCGCATCTAGAGTTAGAGATTTATTTAAACAAGCTGCACAAAAATCACCTTCTATCATATTTATAGATGAAATTGATGCCATAGGTAGAGCTCGTGGTAAAAACAGTATGACTGGTGGAAATGATGAACGCGAAAACACGCTAAACCAACTTCTTACAGAAATGGATGGTTTTGGTACAGATACCAATGTTATTGTAATTGCTGCAACCAACAGAGCAGATGTTTTAGACAGTGCATTAATGAGAGCAGGTCGTTTTGACAGACAAATCTATGTAGACTTGCCAAACATAAACGAACGTAAAGCAATTTTTGAGGTACATATAAAACCTTTAAAACTTGCAGATGATGTTAATTTAGAATTTTTAGCACAACAAACACCTGGTTTTTCAGGTGCAGACATTGCAAATATGTGTAATGAGGCTGCTCTAATTGCAGCTCGAAACAGCAAAAAAGCCATACATCATCAAGATTTTTTAGACGCTGTAGATAGAATTGTAGGTGGTTTAGAAAAGAAAAACAAAGTAATTACTCCAAAAGAGAAAAAAGTAATTGCTTTTCATGAAGCTGGTCATGCTACTGTTAGTTGGATGTTAGAACATGCAGCACCATTGGTAAAAGTTACTATTGTACCTAGAGGGCAATCTTTAGGAGCAGCATGGTATTTACCTGCAGAAAGATTAATAGTACAAACTGAACAAATGTTAGATGAAATGTGTGCAACTTTAGGAGGAAGAGCCGCAGAAAAAATCATCTTTAACAAAATTTCTACAGGAGCTTTAAGCGATTTAGAAAAAATAACGAAGCAAGCTAGAGCAATGGTAACTGTGTATGGTTTAAATGATGAAGTAGGTAATATTACTTATTATGACTCTTCTGGAAATGATGCATTTGTTAAACCTTATAGTGATGACACTGCCAAAAAAATTGATGAGGAAATTTCTAAAATGATAGAAACTCAATATGCAAGAGCTGTAAAATTATTATCAGATAATAAAGAAAAGTTAACGACACTTGCAGAGCTACTTTTAGAAAAAGAAGTTATTTTTAAAGACGATTTAGAAAAAATATTTGGTAAAAGACCTTTTGAAGCTTTAGATACAGAAGTAAAAGATCCTAAAAAAATTGAAGAAGAAATAAATATTCCCCCAGTAACAGAGAGTACTGAAGAATAATTATAAAATCTTTAATTACAGAATGAAGTTTTTTAAGAAACTATTTAACATACCTATTAAGGAAGATAAAGAAATTCAAAAACAAGAAGTAGATTTATCTCTAGACGATTTATTTGTACACAATTTTATAGAAAAGGGTGGCAAGTTTTTGTATTGTCTTAAAAAAGAAGAAATAAAACAAAATATAAGCAGTATTTTATCTGAAAATAACTGGAAGAAGGTACTAGTAAATAATAAAGAATTAAAGACTTTTTTTAATGAAAAAGAAATTTTGTTAGATTCAGACTTAAAAAAATCCATTCCATTTTTTACAACTTGCGAGCATTTAATTGCAGACAATGGTGATATTCTTTTTTCTTCCAATCAACTAAAAAGCACTAAATTATCAGAGTTTTCAGAAAACTTCATTGTGTATGCAACTACAAGTCAACTCGTTAAAAACACCGGTGAAGGTCTAACAGGTATTAAAACAAGATACAAAGAAAGTATACCTACTAATATATCATCGGTAAAAAATTACGAAATAAATAAAAATGATGATAATTTTCTAAACTACGGCAACAGTAATTCAAAAAACTTATATTTGCTGCTGTTAGAAGATTTATAATATGCGCAACCTTTTAAGAAGGAGTTTTTCTGGAATAATTTACGTTTTAATTTTTGTTTCTGCTATTCTTTTTTCTAAAGAGTCTTATATAGCTTTAGTTGCAGTATTTGGCTTACTTTGTATTTGGGAACTTTCTAAATTAATACATTTTAAAAGTATAATTACTTACATTTTTTTCGGTCTTACACTTTTTTTAATGATTAAACGACCTGTCAGTTATTCTGTTACGGGTATCCTTATCATTAATTTATTATCATCTTTATATTTAATTTATCAGCTATTTGCAAAAAAAGAAATTACATTTTCTACAGAAAGACAAAAACTAGGTTTAACCATTCGATATTTAATTTTTTCAATTTGTTTTTTAATATTACTCCCTTTTAAAGATCAAAATTATGCACCCTATTTAATGATATCTATATTGGTACTCATTTGGGTAAATGATAGTTTTGCTTTTTTAGTAGGAAAAAACTTAGGTAAGAAAAAACTGTTTGTTTCTGTATCTCCTAAAAAAACACAAGAAGGTTTTTTGGGCGGTTTTATTTTTGCGCTTATTACTGCATACATTATTAGTACAATAAATAAAGATTATACTTTAGTCAATTGGTTAATTATCGCAACAATTGTTTCTGTAATTGGTACTATTGGAGATTTAGTAGAGTCTAAACTTAAAAGACAAGCAAACATAAAAGACAGTGGCAATATCATGCCAGGTCATGGAGGTA
>NZ_CBFHJT010000006.1:35885-40630 GCF_965656025.1 Polaribacter sp. | reverse complement strand
GATTTTAGACAGATTAGATAGTTTGTTGTTTGCTGCTCCATTTGTATATTTGTATATTAACTTTATTATTTAAATATGATTCGTTTTCATAAAGAAGGGTATAAAATTATTGTTATTGCTTTTATTATATCTATTGTAGGTATTTTAGCTGCCGAAAAGTTTATAGAAGTTAATTGGCTAACCAAAGCCATACAAATAGTAATTGTTGTGCTTTTAATAACCGTACTTCAGTTTTTTAGAAATCCAAAAAGACTTACTTCTTTAAGTGATGATACAGTAATTGCTCCAGTAGACGGTAAAGTTGTTGTTATAGAAGAAGTAGAAGAACCTGAATATTTTAAAGAAAAAAGATTACAGGTTTCAATCTTTATGTCTCCAATTAATGTTCACGTTACAAGATATGCAATGAGTGGTTTTATCAAATACAGTAAATATCATCCAGGTAAATACTTAGTTGCATGGCATCCAAAAGCATCAACAGAAAACGAAAGAACTACTGTGGTGATAAATAACAAATCTTTTGGAGATGTCTTATACAGACAAATTGCAGGAGCACTTGCAAAAAGAATTGTAAATTATGCTAAAGAAGGTGATACAGTTATACAAGGTACAGATGCCGGTTTTATAAAATTTGGTTCCAGAGTAGATTTATATTTACCTTTAGGTACAGAACTAGCTGTAAAATTAGGTGATAAAGTTAAAGGAGGTACACAGGTTATTGCTACAAAATAAATATGAAATCTGAGTTAGACATAGCGTTTAAAGAAGCTTTTGATAAAATTTCAGAACTTAAAGAAGCTGTTGCACCAGATATCATGTTAAAGTTTTATGCTTATTATAAGCAAGCCACCTTTGGTAAAACATTTTCTTTTGATAGCAAATCTAATGTCAGAAGTGCTTTTAAAGCCAATGCTTGGATGCAGGTAAAAGAAATGAGTTCTAAAACTGCAAAGGAAGAATATATAAAATTAGCAAACATTATTTTAAACAATAAACAAAAACAAGGATGAAAAAAATTTTACTAATACTAGCCATTTCACTAAGTTTTACAGCATGTAAATCTGAAAAGAAATCTGATTCAGACACCAAAAAGGAAGAAGGTAATGCTATCTTTTCTATAGAAAAAGCAGATAACGATATTGTTTTTACAGCCTATAAGTTTACAGAAAAAACACCTGTTAAAGGTCAATTTAGACAAGTAAATATTACTGCAGGTGGAAATGGGAATACCATAAAAGAGGCTATAAATAATACAGAGTTTTCAATTCCTGTAAGTAGTATTTTTACTAAAGACTCTAGTAGAGACTATAAAATACAAAAGTTTTTCTTTGGTGTTATGAAAAACACAAAATTATTATCAGGTAAATTAACCATAGAAAATGATTCTATCGGTGCTGCGCTTATTAATATGAATGGCGTATCTGAAAAAGTACCTTTTAAATACACTATTGCAAATAACACATTTGCAATGAGCGCAAAAATGGATGTTACAAATTGGAAAGCATCAGAAGCACTTGCTTCATTAAATAAAGTTTGCGAAGCATTACATACAGGCTCTGATGGTGTTTCTAAAACTTGGAGCGATGTAGCATTAAATATTACTACAAAATTTTAAGATTTAATTTTTATTTAAAAAATAAAAACTATATTTGGCTGTTAACTTTTTGTTAATAGCCATTTTTTTTTGCTGTTCAAATAGTTAAATTAACTTATCAACCCCTAATTAATGACTAAAAAAATTACCCCTAATTTTTTAAGACATGTTATTGTCTTAATAATTTTTTCTCAATCAATCAATTTCTTTTCGCAAAATGTAGATATTTCTATCTCTGTTAATTGGCCAAATTGGTCATCAGAAAACAAAATAGAACTTTTAGATCCCAGTAACAATGTTATTTTTACAATAGATAATGGTTATACAGGTTCTGGAAACGATTCATATGTCGAAACAAAATCAACAAATCCGAGTGTACCTCAAAATAGTTCTACAACTGCTGGTTACTCAGTAAAAATTTATGACACCTATGGTGATGGATGGAACAGTAGTGGCTTTGCAACAATAAGTGTAGATGGAATTGAAATTTTAACAGTGAATAACTCTAATTTTAATTCAATACCTGGTTCTGGTGGAGAAATAAAATCTGATAATATTTATTTTGCAGTTAACAAAGCGTTAGACGATGCTTCTTTTAACTATTCAAAAGCATCCTACTGCCAAGCAGAAGCTGACCCAACACCAACGATTACTGGAGAATCAGGTGGTACTTTTACCTCTACTTCTGGTTTAGATATTAATAATTCAACAGGTGCCATAGATGTTTCTGAATCTACTATTGGTACATATACTGTAACTTATACAACTACAGCACCAGATCAAAATAGTGCAACCACAAATATTACTATTTCAGATGGAGATGTAGCAACTTTTGCATATCCAACATCAAAAGTAAATGCCACTGATGTTGATTTATATCCTTCAACCTCTGGTCAAAGTGGAACCTATAGCAGTACTTCAGGTTTATCAATAAATTCATCAACAGGAATTATAGATGTATCTGCATCTACAATTGGTACTTATATAGTTTCTTACACTACAAATGGTAGCTGTTCTAAAATATACACAGATACTGTAGAAATTACAAATGCAAGCTTTCCTGGTGTTTCTCAATTTAAAAATAGTAGTAAAAAATATATAGAATATATACCTGGTACAATGCCAGTTATAATTTCTGCACCTCATGGAGGAAGACTAACACCAAGTGAAATACCTAACAGAACATGTGGCACTAATGAAATGGATGACAATACAGATGTATTGATTAAAGAAATTCAAAAAAAGTGTTTTGATCAATTTGGTGTTTATCCTTATATAATTGTAAATAATTTAAGAAGAACTAAGTTAGACCCAAACAGAAATGAAAGTGTTGCAACCTGTAATAATAGTACCGCTAAAATTTATTTTGATGCTTTTCATGACTTTATAGATGATGCAAGCGCAGATATTAATAGCAAATGGGGCAAAGGTTTATACATCGACTTACATGGACAAAGCCACTCTGTTCCAAGAATAGAAGCTGGTTACAATTTATCAAGTAGCTCTTTTGATGAAGATTTAAATAATACAGCAACCAATGTTGTAGAATTAGCTAGAGTTACTATTAAAAATTTAATAGAAAACAATATCAGTAATTCTACATTCGAAGATTTAATAAGAGGAGAAAACAGTTTAGGAGGCATTATGGCTTCTACAGGAGGAGAGAGATATGCAGATTTAGGTTATGCAGGTTGTGGTAGAACTGTTGGTTATAGAACTGTGCCTAGTAATATTGGAGATGGTGGCCAAGGTTCTTGTGATGACACAAATCCTGGAAACAACTCTTATTTTGCAGGAGATTATTACAGTAATATTAGACATGGCTCAGGCGATCCAAGTAGAGCAAATACTGTTGTACAAGGTGGTGGAACTGTAAATGGTGGCGGTGGTACCATTGATGGCATAATGACAGAGGTTAACAGAAGAGTAAGAGATTTAGGTAGTGTATTTTCTTCTACTTATGGTGTTTCAGATAGTAGAAGTCCAACCATAGCATTCTTTTCTAGAGACTATGCTAAAGTAATAGAAAAATATATAGACATCCATTATAACAATTTTTCTGAATTCTCATTTTCTGAAAGCTCTTTTTCAATTTACGGGAGTAATCCTACGCCAACTATAAACGGTATTTCTGGCGGAACTTTTTCTAGCACATCTGGTTTAGTTATCAATAGTGCTACAGGAGAAATTGATGTTTCTACCTCTACCCCTGGTAATTACACCGTTACTTATGTAGCACCAAATGTAGGAGGTTATTACAAAAAAGAAACACTTATTACCATTAATACAGATCCTGTTACCAATGAATTTATTGCGACTTCTGGTGATTGGTCTTTAACTACAAATTGGAGTTTAAACAGACTACCAACAAGTATAGACAATGTATTAATTGATACTGGAAAAACAGCAAATTTAAATCTAGAAAATATTGCTATTACAAATTTAACTGTAGCTGGAAACTTAAATATAAATGCTAATAAATCTATAACTGTAACTGGTAATTTAAATACTACAGGTAATTTATCTGTAAATAATGCTTCAATTATTGTTGATGGTATTGCTACTGGTAACATTACTTATAAGAGAAATATTAATGCCAATAGATGGTATTTGGTTGGTGCACCAGTAAATCAACAACTTGTTGCAGACTTTGTAACTGCCAACCCAAGCCTAGCATTAGGTTCTGGTTCTGGTACCTCTAGAAATGTAGCATTAGCAACTTTTGACAACACAAAAACCATAGCAAATCAAAAATGGAAATATTACAAAGTTGGACAAGTAAATGGACTTAATGGTGACGACACGACAGACATCATGACATCTGGGTTAGGATATACAACAAGAGTAACAAGCACTAGTGATCTTAGTTTTACTGGTACTTTACAAACAGAAGATGTAGATAAATCGGTTTCAATGGGTATTAATTCTTTTAATTTAATTGCAAATCCTTATACTTCTTACATTAATAGTGCTACTTTTTTAAGTGAAAATACAGGTGTTGGAAAAAGCCTAAAAACACAAACATTATGGGTTTGGGACGAAACCTTAAATAGTGGTGCAGGTGATTATACACCAAAAATTACAATCAATAATTTTCAAATTGCACCAGGACAAGCATTTTTTGTAGAAGCAATTGAAAATGCAACCGTCC
>NZ_CBFHJT010000006.1:24143-35790 GCF_965656025.1 Polaribacter sp. | reverse complement strand
GTCCGTTTTTCTAAAACTAGTCAAAGTCATCAAAATACAGATACTTTCTTAAAAACAAGCAGACCAGAAATTAAATTAAACATAACAGATGGTACCAATAGCAAATTTACAGAAATTTACTATATAGATGGTGCTACAACTGGTTTTGATGACGGTTATGATGGTGAAGTTTTTGGAGGAATATCTTCAGACTTTCAAGTTTATACAGGTTTGGTAGAAAATCAAAATTCAAAAAAATTAAGCATACAATCGATACCAAATAGTAATCATGAAAACATGATTATACCTATTGGCATTCACGCTAAATCTGGCTCTGAAATAGTTTTTTCTACAGAAAATAAAAATATTCCTTCTGGTTTAAATGTGTATTTAGAAGATAAAATAAATGATACTTTTATAGAGTTAAATACATCAGAGAAAGAATACAAAACAACTATAGATACAGATTTAAATGGTGTAGGTAATTACTATTTACATACAAAAGCCAGTAGCGTGCTATCTTTAGGTGATGAAAGCCAAAATCAAATAACGCTTAGCAATTTTAAAAATATACTTACCATAACAGGTCTATCAGAAAAAGATATAAAATTAGAAATATATTCAATTTTAGGTAAAAAAGTATTTACAAAACAATTTTCTTCAAATGGTTCTTCTAAAATTATAATGCCAAAGCTTTCTAATGGAATTTATATAGCAAAATTAGAAAGTCAATCAAAAGAAATAACTAAAAAAATAATTCTTGAATAACCACAAAAATAAAAAATGAAAGAACAACAAGACCCTAAAATAGATAGAAAAGAAGCCTTAAAAAAAATAGGTAGTTATAGCAAATATGCTGCATTAACCGCTTTAGGCACATATATAATATTAAATCCTCTAAAAGCACAAGCACAATCTCCAGAGCCACCTGGTGCAGGATTTTAAAAGTTTAAAACGTTTTTACCCCTAATATTAACCCCTAAATAAAAAACAATGAAAACAATTAAAAATCAATTTCTAGTAGTATTTACATTTATTACACTTTTTACAAATGCGCAAGAAAACTTAATGACCCTTGGTACAACTTCTGCAAACATAGATTTGCCCTCAAGTGAACAAGTATATGATCAAACACCTATGATTTACAATCAATCTTTCACTTATAATTATAAAAGAGGCAAGGTTTTGGTGTATTTTAATAGTGATGAGCATATTGAATACTTTAACAACAAAGAATATTATATAAAATCTGATATTGTTTGGATAAATAAAGACGAATGTATTATCACATTAAAAGAAATAACCTTACCAGATTTTCCTTTTAGACCAGGAAATAGTTTAAAAATGAAAATTACCGAAATAAAAGGAGATTATGTTTATTATGAATCTACACTTGGCGGAAGAACTTGGGAAGGTAAAATGAAACAAGTAGAAACGGCCCAAGAAGAAGTAATTGCATCAAATTAAATTCTTATTATTTAGAGTTAAAAAAACCCCAGATACTCTAAACACAAGAATAAAAAGACGAACTTAATGTTCGTCTTTTTTCTATTTATAAATTATTTAAAGCTTTTTTCAATTCTTTATATTGAAAGTTAAAACTATTTTTCTCTAATTTTTCTGTAGACAACCTGCTTCCTTCTAAAAGAATTATAGCCAATTCTCCAAAAATTAATTTTAATAAAAAACCTGGAACATTAATTGGTAAATAAGGCCTGTTAATAGCTTTTGCCAATTTTTTAGAAAATGTTTTACTAGTATGATATTCTGGTGATACTGCATTGTAAACACCCGTAAAATCATCTTCTACCGCTTTTATATATAAACTACATAAATCATCTATATGTATCCAAGCCATGTATTGTTTACCAGAACCTAAAGGAGAAACAATGGGTGTTTTCATACGATCTAAAGCCCCACCTTTATCAGACAAAACAACACCTGTTCTTAAAATTGTTACGGGTATATTTAGTTTTTCAAATTGATGTGCTGCTTGTTCCCACTTTTGGCAAACTTCACCTAAAAAATCGTTGCCAACAGGATCTGTTTCTTTATATATTTTATCCGATGTTTTTGCACCATAATAATTGCTACCAGAGGCAGAAATAAAACCTTTTAGTATAATCTTATATTCTTTTATTTTGGCAAAAATTAAATTGGCTGTTTCTACTCTACTATCAATAATTACTTTTTTTCTTTCATCTGACCAACGTTTATCTGCTATACCTGCACCCGCTAAGTGAATTACATAATCTAAATCTATAAATGCTTTTTCATCAACATACTTTTTAGAAATATCCCATTTAAATTCATTTTGTCCATTAGGGGTTCTACTTAAAATCCTTACTTCGTGCTTTTTTGCCCTAAGTAATTCTGTTAATCTAGAACCAACTATACCTGTACCTCCTGTAATTAGTATTTTTGCCATATTGTAAATATAAAAAAACCGCAATTGTTTAAATTGCGGTTTTTATAAATATTATTTATTTACTTATTTAATTTCTTTTAAAGCATTAGTTATCAATGTCTTTAAATGTGTTTTGTGAGCTTTAGTTGCTAAGTCTCCCCTATTATTACTAACCCAACTTTTAATAGTATTTAAATTATAAATTGCCATAGATTTAGAAGGCACAGAATATCTGCTACTAGTTCTTCCTGAAATCATATTTATTAAACCTTTTACATAAGCTGCTTGTAAGTTTTGACGAAAAGAATTTACACTCCCATAAATATCTTGTTTAAATATGGCATTGTTTAAATCTGTCATAAAACTAGATAATTTATATTTATTACCATACAACTCAGAATTTGTTATTCTTTGCAGTGTATTTGGGTGCATAATATGTGCCAATACTCTTGTTTGGTAGCTTAAAATTTGCTCGTGAATTTTAGGATCTTCTGGCCCGCCAAAGAAATTATAACCTCTTCTTTGACTTGCTAAATAGTTATACAAGTCTTTTGGCGCAGTAAAAGCATCTGGAGCAAAAACATACGTTTTTAAGGCATCCATAGCTCTTTTTTGGTCTTTTAAACTTACAGGTGTATAAGGCTGTGTACCTCCTTCTTGCCCAGGTGCTGCTCTATCTACATACACACCACCAATAAATCTAGAAATTACTCCAGAAGCAGTTGCTGCCTGACCACTTAAAATATAATAGGCTTGTCTTAATTGCATATAAGATTCACCTGAATTAACAAATCTAGATTTTACATCTTTCATCATTTTATTAACCAATTTTATTCTATCTATCGAATATCTAATTTGATCATTAGACATATCACCAATCATTACCCTTGGATCAATTGCTTTTCCTGGAGAACGCATATCGTCTGCATCATTACCAAAAATTAATTCTGGTTGTGTAGATTTTGCTAACAACGCATCTTTTTCTGATTCTGATTTAAAAGGAGTATATCCAAATTGAATAGCCCAAACATCATAAGGCCCAACAGCCATATCATAATATTGCCCTTGTTTAGACCTATCTAAAGTTAAATTGATAGCAGCATAATCCATAACAGAACCTGTTAAGGCTTTTCCTTTTATAAAATTTGCATCTGCTAATTGTTCTGGAGAAAATAACTGACTCGCTTTCATATTATGATTCAGACCTAAAGTATGCCCTACTTCATGCATAATTAAAGCTTTCATTCCTTCTCTTTTCATACCCTCCATTTCTAAATCAGAAGCACCAGATGCCGCTAAAACTGTTTGTCCAAATAAAGTGTTTTCATGCATTAAATGACCTTTAGAACAGTATAAATGATTATTTTTATTTTTAAAGAACTTTGCTTTTTCTTCTTCAGCTGATAAAATATTTAAACTTAAAGCTGCTGCATTGTTAAAAATTCTATCATAGTACACTCTATTTGTAAAATGCACGTATTCTAACATAATGTCAGCCCCTAAAATCTCACCTGTTCTTGGGTTTACAAAACTTGGTCCATAACCTCCAAAAGGTGGATTTGGAGAAGATGTCCATCGTAGAACATTATAACGTACATCGCCTGCATCCCATTTTGCGGTATCTGACTGTACTTTTACAACCATAGCATTTCTAAAACCAGCTTTTTCAAAGGCTTCATTCCAAGCCAAAACCCCTTCTTTAATAGTTTCTCTAAACTCTAAAGGTGTAGAGTTTTCTATCCACCAAGTAATTGGCGTAACGGGTTCAGAAGTAGTTGCATTTGGATTTTTCTTTATCAGTTTCCATCTATGGATAAAATCTCTGTAATTAACAACATCCGTAGATGTCATATCATTAGTTTCTGTTGTAAAATATCCAACTCTAGGGTCATCCATTCTAGTTTTATAATCACTCCCAGGCATATTCATAAAAGTATGAAACACTTTTATAGAAACATTTCTACCATCTGTAACTGCTTTTCCACCACCATTCATAACTGATGGATTGCTATACACATACTCTGTTTTTATGTTGGTATTTTCTGGATAATTTTTTATTTCCTCAATTTTAGATTTTGACTTATCAAGTCTACCTAAACTAAAAGCAAACGGAGATTGACCTGGAAACCTCGGATTTTTTACTCTTGTAAATGTTTCTGATAAAAACAAACCATCTGCTGCAATTAGGTATTCGCCAGTTTTTTCATCTGTGGCCAATATTTTACCTGCAGCAATAATAGCATCACTAGTATTTGCTTTAGAAGACTTAGAAATAGGATTATTTTTATCAAAATAAAAGGCAGTGTTAGGCGCAACAAATTCTAATCGGTTAAAATACTTTTCTACATGAAACACAGAAGATCCTTTATACGAACCTCTATATTGGCCAGCTTCTGTAACACCATCTGCTATTTGAGAAAAATAAATAAAGTCTTTATTCAGTTGGTCTTTTTTTACTAAAAGCTTGGTTGCTCCAGTAACAGTATCTTGAAAAATGGTAAATAAACCTTCTATTTTTTTACTGCTTTTTGTTAAATCTTTAATAGTTTTTCCTTTCTTTTTAGGAGGTGTTTTTTTTACAATTGTCTTTTTTTCTTCTTTCTTTTTTTTCTTCCAAAATTGTGCATTTGTATCCTGAACTCCTAAAAAAGTAAGAGCTAAAAACAAAGAACAAAATACTTTTACGGTACTTAAGTTTGTGGTTTTCATTGTAATTTGGGTTGGTAAATATTAAAAAGTGAAATTAAATATTCAAAAATATTTTCTTGTTAATTTTATGATAAAAACAACAATATACAATAATGACTGAAAAAAATTACAAACGTTACATTTATTTTTAGTTTTTATTGATTTTTATTGAATTATAAATACAGACAATTCTAACATATATTAAAGCAATGTTAATTATTTTTAATGCATTTAATAAAGCAGTATTTTTATAGTGATGAAAAACAATAAGAAAAGAACTGGTTTTATTTTTAAACCTTATGAGGCCGAAAACAAATCGCCTTTTGAAAAACTCTTTGAGATTTTTAAAGAATTAATTACACATACCTCTGGCGATTTTGATGAAGCCATAGACTGGCTTCGCTCTCTAGATAAAGAGTATAAATTAACAGACGAAAATTACACCATTGATGATTTTATTGAAGACCTTAAAAAGAAAGGTTACATAAAAGAAGAAATTGATGGAGATGGAATTGGAGGCACAAAAATAACTGCAAAAACAGAACGTGCTATTAGGCAACAAGCGTTAAACCATATTTTTGGTAAAATAAAAAGAAGTGCTGCTGGTAATCATAAAAGTAAATCGCCTGGTATTGGAGACGAGCATACAGGAGATTTTAGAGCCTATCAATTTGGAGATAATTTAGATAAAGTTTCGATGACAGAAAGCATCAAAAATGCACAAATTAACAACGGAATTGGAGATTTTACTTTGTCTGAAAATGATTTGGTGGTAGAAGAAACGCTTCACAAAAGCCAAATGAGTACAGTGTTGATGATTGATATTAGTCACTCAATGATTCTATATGGCGAAGACAGAATTACACCTGCAAAAAAAGTAGCTATGGCTTTGGCAGAATTAATTACCACGCGCTACCCAAAAGACACCTTAGATATTTTAGTTTTTGGTAACGATGCTTGGACCATTAAAATTAAAGATTTACCTTATTTACAAGTTGGCCCTTATCATACAAATACTGTTGCTGGATTAAATTTAGCGATGGATTTACTGCGAAGAAAAAGAAACACCAACAAACAAATTTTTATGATAACAGATGGTAAACCAAGTTGTTTACGAATGCCAGATGGTCAATATTACAAAAACAGTAATGGTTTAGATAAATACATTGTAAACAAATGTTATGGAATGGCACAACAAGCTAGAAAACTACACATACCCATTACCACATTTATGATTGCACAAGATCCTTATTTAATGCAATTTGTAAGAGCTTTTACACAAGCAAATCAAGGAAAAGCATTTTACACAGGATTGAAAGGTTTGGGTGAAATGATTTTTGAAGATTATGAAACCAATAGAAAAAAAAGAATTAGATAACAGCAAAATATGAGATTAGAAAATATTAAGACACTAGGAGAATTAAAAAAATCAGGATACAAATCAAAATCTATTAAAGACGAATTACGCGAAAATCTCATTAGCAAAATGATGAGTAAAGAAACCGTTTTTAAAGGTGTACATGGTTACGAAAACACAGTAATTCCTGAATTAGAACGTGCAATTTTAAGTAAACATAATATCAATTTATTGGGTTTGCGTGGGCAAGCCAAAACACGTTTAGCAAGACTAATGGTAAATCTGTTAGATGAATATATTCCTGTTATAGTAGGCTCAGAAATTAATGACGACCCTTTAAACCCAATATCTAGATTTGCGATTGAAACCATTAAAGAAAAAGGAGATGAAACTCCCATTTTTTGGATGCACAGAAACGAACGTTTTGCAGAAAAATTGGCAACACCAGATGTAACTGTAGCAGATATTATTGGTGATGTAGACCCTATTAAAGCTGCCAATTTAAAACTGAGTTATGCAGATGATAGAGTTATTCATTATGGAATGATACCAAGAGCCAACAGGTGTATTTTTGTAATTAATGAACTACCAGATTTACAAGCAAGAATTCAAGTTGCATTGTTTAATATTTTACAAGAGGGCGATATCCAAATTCGTGGTTTTAAATTACGCTTGCCATTAGATATGCAATTTGTATTTACAGCTAATCCAGAAGATTATACAAATCGAGGAAGTATTGTAACTCCTTTAAAAGACAGAATTGGCTCACAAATATTAACACATTATCCAGAAGATATCGAAACTGCCAAAACAATAACGCAACAAGAAGCAAACAAAGCCAATGCACAAAAAGACTTTATAGAAGTACCAGAATTAGCAAAAGATTTATTAGAGCAAATTGTTTTTGAGGCGAGGGAAAGCGAATATATTGATGCTAAAAGTGGGGTAAGTGCACGTTTAAGTATTTCTGCCTTCGAAAATCTATTAAGCACTGCAGAAAGGCGTGCTCTGATTTCTGGAGACGAACAGACCATGATTCGTTTAAGCGATTTTGACGGAATTATACCCGCAATTACAGGTAAGGTAGAACTGGTTTACGAAGGCGAACAAGAAGGCGCACACATAGTTGCAGAAAACTTAATTAAAAAAGCCATTAAAACGTTGTTTCCAGATTATTTTCCTGAAATAAAGAAACTAGAGAAACAAGGTGAAGAAACTGTATATGATGGTATTGTATCTTGGTTTTTTAATGCAGAAGAAGATTTTGAATTGTTAGAAGAATACACAGAACAACAATATAAAGACACTCTAAATAAAATAAAACCATTAGATGATTTTATAAAAGAGCATCAGCCAAACATGAATGATGCTGACACCTATTTTATGAAAGAATTTGTACTTTGGGCTTTGGTGGAATTTAACAAACTAAGTAAACAAAGGTTTACAGAAGGTACCCAGTTTAAAGATCCTTATGGCAGTTTTATTAGTGGATTATAAGTTTTAAAATATAAAAACCTCAAAAAAAAATTTTTTGAGGTTTTTTTAAAAAAAGCATATTAAGAAATCTACAATAGAAGTGCATATAAATTTTAAATACTCATTTCTAATTAACTAATATTATCACACTCATAAAAATGTTTTTCAAATCTCAATTTGTATAGTTTTCAAAGGCTTACCTGTTATAATTTTCTTATTTTAGGCTAAATAGAAGTCTAAAAACATTAAAAATATACAAATATGGATAAAAATAGCAGTACTAATGAGAACATTAAATTACTGTCTTTTGATATAGATAACACCTTAATAGATTTTCACACTTTTCATAGTAACTTTGGTGAAATCTGGAAGAAATACAAAGCCAACACCAATGCTCTATTAACCTTTAACACAGGCCGTTTAAAAGACGACGTTTTAAGTTTAATAGAAAAAGGTATTTTGCCAGAACCAGATTATATTATTTCTGGAGTAGGCACACATATTTTTGATTACAATAACAAAAAACTTGTTAAAGAGTTTAATGATGTTTTAGACGAAGGATGGGATTTAAAATCGGTAGAAGATATCATTACTAGTGTAGATCACCCTGTTAGTGAGCAACCCAGTCGATTTCAACATTCTTACAAAAGAAGCTACTTTTTTCATGATGCTACCACAAGTTTAATATCAGACATTGAAGAAAACTTTGTAAAAGCGGGCATGGAAGTTAATGTGGTATACTCTGGAAACAAGTTTTTAGATATTTTACCCAAATTTGCCAATAAAGGAAATGCCTTACAGTGGCTTTTAAAAAGATTAAATATTAAAACCAATGAGGTTTTAGTTGCTGGAGATAGTGGAAATGATTCTGCAATGTTCGATTTAAAAGATGTTTTAGGAATTGTAGTTGCAAATGCGCATAAGGAGTTATACGCCTATACAAAACATAAAAAAGTATATCATTCCGAAAAAGAAAAAGGAGATGGTATTATAGAAGGTTTAGTGTATTATGGTATACTTCCAGAAGAAGCCATGGTAGATACTAATATAGATCACTCAGAAGACTTTTTCATAAAACAAGAGTTAAACAACATTGCCTCAGAAGATGATAATGAAAAGATTGCTTTAATACAAGAAGGTTATAAAAAAGCTGTAGAAGCTTTAAAAAAGAATATTACTCCTTTAGGATTTTCTGCCTGTTCTATAAAAGACAATGTAGCACATGGTACAGACGAAAATTATTACAGTGTTTGGGCAAGAGATGGTGCAATAACTGTAATCGGTTCTTTACCTCTTATTAATGATAAAGAAATTCATACCTGCCAAAGACAAACTTTAATAACATTATTAGAACATATAACAAAAAATGGTCAAATACCCTCTAACGTCCGTATAAAAGATAATACCCCAGATTATTCGGGTGTTGGAGGAATTTGCTCCATAGACAGCGGAATTTGGGTAATCATTGCCTTTTACGAATATGTAAATGTTACTAAAGATATAGAGTTCTTAAGAAAATATTTTCCAGGTGTAAGAGAAACCATGCGTTGGTTATCTGCACATGATAGCAATAATGATGCACTTTTAGAAATTCCGGAAGCAGGAGATTGGACAGACCTTTTTGGTAGAAGTTACAATATTTTATACGATGAAATTTTATGGCATAGATCTAACGTCTGTTTTGGAAGAATGCTAGAAATGCTAGGAAATAATGAAGAAGCAGGAGAATACATTCGATGGTCTCAGGTGATTAAGAAAGAAATTGTTCAAAATTTTTGGCCTTCTACACAGCAACAATTATTTCAGTCGGTTTCTTTTGCAGAAAAACAATTTACTTTAGGAGATACTTCTTATTTAATTGCGCAAACTACACCTTTCGATTTTAGCTGGAGGTGTGATACTTTAGGTAACATTTTAGCTTTCTTATACGGAACTTTAGATTCAGAAAAAGCACATCAAACATTTAAGTTTATGTTAGGTGTTGGCGTTAACGATCCTTATCCTGTTTCGAATGTATATCCAGTTGTAAGTCCTGGAGACCCCGATTGGAGACCTTATTATACAGTTAATCTATTGAACCTACCAAATCATTATCACAATGGAGGGATTTGGCCTTTTGTAGGTGGTTTTTGGGTGAAGTTTGTTAATAAATTAGGTTTTAGAGATATGGCTATTGTTGAATTGCACAAACTAGCCTTAATCAACAAAGAAGGTATTAATGAGGAATGGGAATTTACAGAATGGGCGCATGGTACTACAGGAAAACCAATGGGTAAAGCTTATCAAGCATGGTCTGCAGCACAATATATTTCTGCATGTCACGAATTAAAAATAATCAAATAAAATAAATAATATGAAATCGATATTAATGATCTCTTTACATGGCTATGTCGCTGCAAATGCAGAATTAGGAAAACCAGATACAGGAGGACAAGTAGTTTATGTTTTAGAGTTAGCAGAAAGATTTAGTAGATTAGGAAAAAGAGTAGATTTAGTAACACGTCAGTTCGAAGATCAACCAGAATACGATCATGTAAATGAAAATTATGATGTTTGGAGAATTCCTTTTGGAGGAAAAAAATTCATCAGAAAAGAGGACATGCATGATCATCTTAAAAAATTTGTAACCAATACATTGGCTGCTATCAAAAAAGAGAATAAAAAGTACGATGTAGTTTATTCTCATTATTGGGATGCTGGTTGGGCTGGACAAAAAATTGCAGAAGAATTAGGTATTTGTCATGTACACACACCTCACTCTTTAGGATGGTGGAAACAACATACTATGGGAAGTGATATGGATGAAAAAGAAATGGAAAAAACCTATCGTTTTAAAGAACGAATTAGAAAGGAATACTTTGTATATCAGATGTGTAATTTTGTAATTGCCACTACTTTACCTCAAGTAGATTTACTAACTCAACAGTATGATGTATTACCAAAAAACTGTAGTATGATTCCCCCAGGAATTGACGAAAATCGATTTTTCCCAGTTCCTTCTAAAGAAAATGATAAGATTAGAGTAAAATACGATATACAACCAACAGATGTATTGGCATTAGGTAGAATGGCACATAATAAAGGATATGATTTGCTAATTAACTCTTTACCAACACTCTTTGAATTGTGTCCAGAAGCTAGATTAGTTGCAGCCATTGGTGGAGATTCTAAACAAGATAGAGATGGAATTGAAAAACTAAAAAAGGCAGCCTCTGAAATTGGTGTAGTAGATAAAATAAAATGGAAGAATTACATTGCAGACGAAGATCTAGCAAACGTTTATAGATCTGCAAGTATTTTTGCAATGCCCTCTAGATACGAACCTTTTGGTATGGTTGCCATAGAAGCAATGGCTTGTGGTACACCAAGTGTAATAACTGTACATGGTGGATTGTGCGATTTAATTGATTTTGGAAACCAAGCATTATTTGCGGATCCACACAGACCAAAAGAGTTTGGTGCAATGATGGCAATGCCACTTTTATATCCACAATTAAGAAACGAAATGTCTGTAGAAGGGGCACGATTTGCAAGACGTAATTTTGGTTGGACAGGAATTGCCAAACGTATGTTAAGCATTTTTGCTAGTTCAATTAATCAAAGAACATCTGAATCTAATATTTATTAAAATGAACAAGTTTGTTTGTTATGGCGAAGTTTTATGGGATGTTTTTCCTGATGAAAAGAAAATTGGCGGAGCACCTTTAAATGTGGCTTCTCGTTTACACTCTTTTTCGAAT
>NZ_CBFHJT010000006.1:21855-24044 GCF_965656025.1 Polaribacter sp. | reverse complement strand
AAAGTTGATGAGTAATTATAGCAACTTAAATATTTTTAAAGGTTCTACATTTCCTCTTTTTAAATTCTCGCACATAATTAAAGATTTGTCAATTTTATTTTGAGTGCCTTTAAAACGAATAATACCATAAATGATGCTTCGTTGTTTTCCAGGAGTTAATGCTTCAAATAGTTGGTAAGCATCATAATCGCTCATTAAAACAGCTTCTAACTCCTCTGGCATTTCTACCCCATATTTAGAGGTATCTTCAAAAAGTTGCAGTTCAAATTCGTCTCCTAAAACGATGCCAACCTCTTTTTGCTTGGCTTTGCTAAACATCATTTTATAATCTCCAGAATGTTTATCTTTTTTTACAGCTGCATAAAAATCTAGTAATTTATCATTAAAGATAAATTGCACCTTTACACGACTCATTTTTTTATCAGCAAAAGGTTTATAAATTTCTTTAGGAATAAAAATATTATAAACGTTTGTAAATGGTAAGGTAAATTTATTTGTTTTCATGTTATCTAAGCTCTCTTGATTTTATATTTTGATGACACAAATCAATAATTTCTAAAATTCTTTTTTGTCTTGTAGCTTCTCTTTTTGCTTGGTTTAGCCAATACAAATAACTCTTTCTATAGGATGGTGCAAAATTTTTATAGTTGATATAGGCTTTAGAATTATTATCAAAAGCTATTTGTAAATCTTCAGGAATAATGCCTTTTTCAACATTATCTAAAGCAGACCAAGAACCATTTTGTTTGCCTATTTTAATAATATCAAGACCACTTTTATGTATTAGATTATCAGCATTTAATTCTTTAATATATTTTTTATTGAGTGCACTCCAAACACTTTTTGGGTTTCTAGGACAAAAATATTGACGTCTTTTCCCGTTTCCTAAGCTTTTCACAGTAGAATCTATCCAACCATAACACAAAGCCACTTTTACAGCTTCTTCCCAACGCATAGATTCTTCTTCATTTTCTACTTTGTAAAAGATTAAATAAATGCCTTTAGATTTGTAGTAATTTTCAGATAGCCAACTTCTCCATTCGGCATCATTTTTAAAATAAAATTCTTTTAGATTTGGCATGCATTAACTTTTAGAAAAGTAAAAGTAGAATAAAAAAACTGGCATCTCAAATATTATGAGACGCCAGTTCAAATCAACCAATAATAATTCAAACTATTCAATTTAAAAATTCACAACCAACAAATTAAGACTGTTTTGTAAGGTTTTATCCAATGCTGTTTTATTTATTTTCTTTAAATAAGGTTCTAAATTTTTACCAAACTGTACATCTACATTAGGGCTAATTTTGTAAGAAGCATTTAAAACATCTATTAGTTCTGGTAATCTATAGACATCATAATTTTCAGTATTATAAATTTCATTTTGAGATATTACATAAACTTTATTTATTTCTTCAGATTTTTTTTGCACTATATTATTCACAAACTTTACATATTCTCTTATCAACATAAAAGAAGGTTCTTTTCTGTTTAAATTTGTATTTGTTGTAGCTTTATTGATATTATAAAGAGGAAACTTTCCCTCAGAATTATTAGTAACTAAAACCTTTTCGGTTTCTTTAATTTCAAAAAAACTAGAAGGAAATATTTGCTCTGGTGCATAGTGGTTTTCTTCTACATTAATTTTAAAAAAGTTATTTTTTAGTAAATTTTCTTTTTGTGCATAAGATAAATTTACAATTAAGACGAACACTAATAATACATTTGTTTTCATAGTTAAAAGTTTATATTATAAATATAATAGTAAAACTATTAAAACAGAAATAAAACATATTGATATTTCTTATATTTCTATAATTTTAACTTATTTAAAAACCAAAAAAATATGGGAACTAATAATGGGAGTTATTTATTGATTGCGTACTTTCCTCTTTTATATCTTTGAGAAGGCAAACCATTTAATATAAAAGGTATGGAAATTAATTTTTTATTTAAAGAATGGTACAAAACAAAATGTAAATGAGGCTCTGAAGAGAAGCCTGTGTTCCCAGAATATCCAATAAGCTGACCTTTTTTAATAGAATCTCCTACTTTTACTAAAACTCCACCTTTTTTAAAATGTGCATACTGTACAAATGTACCATCCTTATGATATACAAATATTTTATTAGCCTTAGGAAGATATTTTTTTGAGGTACCTCCTTCGTCTGAGTCATTTTTTGTTTGAA
>NZ_CBFHJT010000006.1:19993-21758 GCF_965656025.1 Polaribacter sp. | reverse complement strand
ACACCATCTCTTATTGCACAAACTTCTTGACCTATATTCATTTTAAAATCAATGGCATATTTAGAAGTTATTTTTCGATGACTATAACTTCCGTTATTACCTTGTAAAACTTTGTATCTTTTTCCTTTTAAGAAAGGCAAACTATAATTATATAAAGTATCATAGGTTCTATTGTAAGAACTACCATATTGTAATTTAAACTTATAATTGTTGTCAATACCAATTGTATCTATTTCTGATACATGAAACTTTAAAACACTTAAGGTATCTGGTTTTTCGAAATCTATGAAAGTTGTTGTATTATTTTTAACATCTTCAATAGTTAAAAACGTAGGGGATAATATCCTATTATTTATATCAACAAAAATCGAATCATTAACTTGTTTAAATTTTATGTAGCCAGGTCTTTTGTATTCTTTTTTTGTAGCACAAGACACAAATAAAACACTCAGAAAAAAAACTCTTAAAAACAAATTATCTCCAAATTTTATTAGGGAAAACAACCATACTTTCATGCCCATTTTCACCAACTGCAGCAACACCAAAAAAGAAATTATCAATTACAATACCTTCTAAGGTAAATTCGGTAGATTCTACATACCTAGAATGATCCCAAGTTGGCGATGTTGTATCTCTCCAATATATTTTGTAACCTTTTGCCCCTTCAACTTTATTCCATTTTAATCTAGCACTTGCTTCTACAATACCACCAATAGCAACTTCTTTTGGTGCAGCTGGCGCCCATGCTAAACTTGCTAAATTAATAGCATTTACAGCGGTTAATTTTTTAGCATATGGAAAGTTTACATGCTCAAAAGTATCGCCATATTTTATACCATTTTCTGTTCTAATATCTTGGTGTTGTTGTGTATAATTTTCATGCGCTTCCATAATTCTAATACCTGCAAAACCTAAGTCGTTAAATGGTCTGTGATGACCACCTCTACCAAATCTATCTAATCTGTAAATCAGCATCGGATTCATTTCTGGCATATACGTTTTAGTGGTTTTATGCACGTATCTTGCTAATTGTCTCGAAATCCCATCAACTTCACCACCATAAAACCTGCGCATTCTTCTTTGTCTTTCTGTCTCGTTTGCGGGCACAGGTTCACTAAAAATCCTGAAAGAACGATTATCTATAACTCCATCTACACCTTCAATGTTTCCAATCATATCATTATTTAAAATACCTATAATTTCCCAACCTTTGTCTTTTGCATACTTTGCCAAACCTGCACCTCCAAAAAGCCCTTGCTCCTCACCAGAAAGACCTACATAAATGATACTACTTTCAAATTGATATTTACTTAAAACTCTTGCTGCTTCTATAGTTCCTGCCATACCAGAAGCATTGTCATTGGCACCAGGAGCATCCTTTGTAAAGTTAGAGCCATCACTATTTCTAGAATCGATATCTCCACTCATTATAATATATCTATTTGGATATTTGGTTCCTTTTTGTATGGCAACAACATTTACAACATAGGCATCATGAGGCACTCTTCTGCTCATTTCAGTGGTTACTAAATCTTTTTGATAAAACACATTGATACAATTATCACAGTTGTTAGAAATTTTATCAAATTCAGATTTTATCCAACGTCTAGCAGCACCAATTCCTCTAGTGTTAGAAATGGTATCTGAAAACGTATTTCTTGTACCAAATTCGGTTAAAGTTTTTACGTCTGCTTTTATTCTATCTGCAGAAACTGTATTTATTATATCATAAATTTTAGCATCTGTCTGTGCAAATGATATGACT
>NZ_CBFHJT010000006.1:17000-19893 GCF_965656025.1 Polaribacter sp. | reverse complement strand
CTGCTTTTATTCTATCTGCAGAAACTGTATTTATTATATCATAAATTTTAGCATCTGTCTGTGCAAATGATATGACTGTAAATAAGCTAAATAGTAATGTAATTTTTTTCATTTGTAAATGTTTTTTACTGTTTAAAGCATCAAAAAAGATATCTTTAAAAAATTCATTTTTATTTTAAAATATTATTTTTCATTGAAAAATTTTGAATAAAGATAGTTACTTTTTGACATAAAAAAAACACCTAACAGATTTGCAAGGTGTTTATATAAAATATTAATTATTTTCTATTCTTTATCTAAACTCTTAGTTATTTTAAAACCCACTAATAAAGAAGCTCCTGCGCATAAGAAAATTGATGCTGCATAAAAGGTTTCTGAACTTATATAATTAGTTGGTCTTTCGGAGTAATTACCACTAAAAGCAAAATTATAACTTAATAAAGTACCTAATAAAATACCAACTCCTACTCCAACTGCTAGTAAACCTAAGTTTAAAATTAAAACTTTCCAAAAAGGGGCTGCCTTTCTGTTTTTTTCTCCCAACATAAAAATACTGGCATCTGCACCTTTATCAATTAATGCCAAACGTTCTTTATTTCTAGTTGAATAATAAAGATAAAAGATTCCGAAAATTACTGCGAATAAAAACATAAATACAATTGCTACTTCCATAATATAAATTTAAATGATTAATTTTATTGTGTATGTAGCTTAGACGATTCATTTTAAAATTAGGTTACAAAAAAAAGAATATTTTTTTCAGCTAAAAGTTGTAACCTTTTTTTAGGTGATGCAGTCTAAATAAAAATGACTAACAACAACGACCAACTTTATATTAAAAAAGTAATTAACGGAAACACAAATGCGTTTGTGCATCTTGTTGACAGTTATAAAGATATGGTATTCTCTTTAGCTTATAAAATGACAAAAAATAAGCAAGAGGCAGAAGAAATTAGTCAAGATACGTTTGTAAAAGCATTTAAAAATATTAGAAAATTTAAAGGAGATTCTAAATTTTCTACTTGGTTATACAGAATTGCGTATCATACAAGTTTAGATTATATCAAAAAGGATAAAAACCATAAACACACGTTAGAAATTAATGAGATTACATTAAACCAAATAACGTCTGTAAACAATATTTTACAAGGTATAGAAAGGAAAGAACGTGCAAAATTGGTAGACAACTGTTTGTTAAAATTACCTGAAGATGAGCGTAGTTTGCTTTGGATGTTTTATTTTGATGAACTTAATTTAAAAGAAATTATAGAGGTAACTGCTCTTTCTGAAGCAAATATTAAAGTAAAATTACACAGAGCAAGAAAAAAATTATTAACGATTGTAAAAGAAAATGTTGCAGTAGAATTTATAGAACATTATGGGAGAAAATAAACATATAGAGGAACTAGATGCTTTTGCAAAAAAGTATGTAAAAGAGATAACACCAGAAAAAACAAGTACTGAATTTACTAAAAATGTTTTAAATATCATTTTAGAAGAAGAAAAAAAGGCTATCTATAAACCAACACCTATTATTTCTAAAAAAATATGGCTACTTGCTGCTTTTTTTATTGCCATTTGCTGCTTTTTTCTATTTAAAGTAAATAGTACTAAAACTATTAAATTCCCTGAATTAGATTTTAGCTTCTTTAATAATTTAACAAACTATAATGTTTTAGAAAACATCTCTATTTCATCATCTATAATGTACGCTGTTGTAATTTTTTCTGTATTAGCATTGATCCAAATAGGATTTTTAAAAAATTATTTAAGCAAACAATTCGAATAATTTCTGCTATTTGAAATCAAACAAATAACCTATAGTAAAACTAAAAAAACTGGTGTTTGGTAGTGTATTTTCTTCAAACAAAGTATTAGGTATATTTAAGTTGTAAGCCAATTCAAAATCCCAAGAATTAGAAGTAAAAGATATTGGAATATTGATTTGAGTATTTAGTAAATCAAAAACTTGAAGGTTTCTAGTTACTATAATCCTTTTACCGCTTATTACAGCGAACCTCCTAAAACTATACTCCTGTTTTGCGATGGTAAAATTTATATTAGGTCTAAACCTTAATGCATAGTTGGAATTTCTATATAAATTAAAATTAACAAACGTGTTTGATAATATTTGATAAGAAGTATCTGAACCAAATAAATAGGAAGCAGCAATTGTGCTACCTAAAGTTCTTTTTTTGTTTCTGATTCCGAAGCTTACATCAAAAGAATTCTCAAAAGAATCATAACCATCTGAATAAATATATCTTGTATAACCTATGTTATATTGAAAGTTTTTATTTTTCCCAAATGTATGAAAATAGCCTAAAGACAGGCTTGTAAAATCCCAATGAGGATAATAATTCTCATAATAAACCCCAGAAATACTTGCATTAAAACCAGAGGAATGAAAATAAGAAACCTGAGGTATCATATTAAACTGCTCAGTACCAGAATCTCTACCTGAAAAATAGGTTTGATTGTTATATGAAAGTGAGGTATAGATAAAATTGTAAGACAAATCACTTTCCATTAATTCATCTAAAAATTGTTGTTCACTAAAAAATAATTCGTCTAATAAATTATCTATTTCATCATCTGTATTTTCTTGTGCATATGAACAAAAAGAGGTTGCCATTGTAAACAATAGCAACCCCAATACTTTTATTTTTTGTGAAATTTTAAAAAAAAGGCGAATCATAAAAATTAATTAATTTTTTATTCTTCTTTTTTTTCCATCTAAAGGATTATTTTGTCTAGAACCTTCTCTTAACTCTCCTCTATCTTTTGTATTTCTAATTTTATCTATTCGTTGTTTTAGTATTTTACGTTGTTCTTTTGTTAAGGTTTTTCTAAAAGTTTCTCTTGTTTGCCTTAACCTTACTTGCTGGTTTTT
>NZ_CBFHJT010000006.1:15447-16900 GCF_965656025.1 Polaribacter sp. | reverse complement strand
AGCTCTTTTGTGATGAGTGCATAATTATTGTCTTGAGCAAAAATAGGCGCGTTAAAAAACATAAAAGCTATAAAACTTAGACTTATTATTTTGGTTTTTATATTCATTTCTATTTTTTTACTCATTCACTATAAAAGTAATAAAATCAATTTAATTTTTACAATCTTGCTTTGCAACCCTAAATTCAGTAACATCATTAATAGTAACTATGGTACCGTCTTTATATTCTATATCTAAAGGAAAATTTAGCGATCCTTTTTCTTTAATATCTGGGTTTGCAATATGCCATTCTCTAACCAATTTAAAATCTTCTCTTAATAAAACATCTATCACAGTAGCATCAGGCATTGTAAAACTAACGGGCAAAGCCAATTTAAAACACTTTCTTTTATCTTTGGCATCTTTACAAGCTTTTTTGACTTCTTTTAACTCATCAACATCTAATAAAGTTTCTATTGTGCCATCTTCTAATTCTATATCTAATGGAAACACTAATTCTGGACGCCCTTTAGAAGGTCTATTATCTTTGTACCACTGTCTAACCAATACCCAATCTTCTTTTTCCTTTAAGGTGATGTTTGTATTATCTGGCATAAATAGGGTTAATGGTAAAACAAAAGTAAAACACTTATGTCTTCTTCTTTTTGCTTTTTCTCGTCTATCTTGTAGCTGTTTTCCTTGTAATGTAAAATAAACATCTGCTGTTGCTTCTGCTCTTTCCTCATTATCAGTTGCCACAGCAACTTTATAACCTAAATTAGGCGCAATTTCTACTGAGGTTATATAACTATCTGCTAATTCATCAGAAAAAGCAGTTTCTGTAGCTACTGGTAAATTTGATTCAG
Source organism: Polaribacter sp. (assembly GCF_965656025.1). Taxonomy (GTDB): domain Bacteria; phylum Bacteroidota; class Bacteroidia; order Flavobacteriales; family Flavobacteriaceae; genus Polaribacter. Next base: position 16,055 of record NZ_CBFHJT010000006.1, on the reverse strand, counting down.
AAATTTTAGTTTTTGTAGCATTGTCTATTTTTTCTATCAAAGCTGAATCATCTGTAATTGTTTCATTGTTCTCTGAACAAGAAAATAGAAATACTAAAAAGAATAGCACTGTAGAAAATGTAATTTTTGAAATACTTAATTTTAAATGTGTGGTTTTCATAATTGATAATTTTAAATTAATAATTGCTGTTACTCCTTAGAACCTACATTTTTAAAATAGTTTGAAAAAATTATAAAATAATTTTATCTACAAAGTTGTTTTTAGTGTAATTATCTATTAATGAATCTTCTACAAATAAAGAATTGATAAATAAATCATCTATTTGTTGCTCAGAAATTTCTGCTTTTATTACAATTTCATTAATTAAAGTCATTTCGGTAAAAGAATCTAAATCTGCATCATTTACCATAATAGCGTTTATTAAAACATCATCCTGAAAAGATAAAAGCTCGATATTTGTATTTTCTATATCACCATTATTTAGGGTTTGTAACCAAACAGTTAAGCTTAACAAACATACTACAGAAGCTGCAATTGCATATTTAAAATTAGGTTTTAACTTAAATACTTTTTGTTTTTTAGAGGTTTCTTTAACTACATCTTGTTT
>NZ_CBFHJT010000006.1:5986-15350 GCF_965656025.1 Polaribacter sp. | reverse complement strand
GCTGCAATTGCATATTTAAAATTAGGTTTTAACTTAAATACTTTTTGTTTTTTAGAGGTTTCTTTAACTACATCTTGTTTTATTTTATCTAAAATAGATACTTTCGATTTTTTAAAATATCCTTCAGGAATGTCTGTTCCTAAATAACTGCTATGTTTTTTAGAAATAGTATCTTTAAAATCTTCTTTTAAGAAACTTTTGGTATTTGTGTTTTTATGATGTTTGCCCATAATTTATAAGTTAGACCCTACTTTTTAAAAATAGTTTGGTTTTATAAAAATATTTTTTCTTCAATAGTTTTTACTGCTGTATAATAACTAGATTTTAAAGTACTTTCAGGTACTTTTAAAATCTGAGAAATTTGTTTAAAACTCAATTCATCAAAATATTTCATTTGAAAAATTCTTTTTTGTTTTTCTTTAAATGTGTCTATAATTTTTTGTAGTTTTTGCTGAATTTCATCTCCATTAAAATATTCATCTTCAAATAAAATTTCTAAATAAGATTCAGGTACACCATCAATATCATCAAAATTAAACTTGTTGTTTTTTTCTAAAAAACGCATAGATTCGTTATAAGCGATTCTGTACATCCAAGTATGTAAACTACTTTTTTCTTTAAAATTGGCTATACTTTTATAAACTCTAATAAAGGTATTTTGTAGAACGTCGTCTGCGTTTTCGTGTGTAATTACAATTTTTCTAATATGCCAATACAAACGTTCTTGATACGCATCAAGCAGTTCACTAAAAGCGATATCTTTTAGTGTAGCATCTTTTAACTTTTTTACAAGTTCTGCGTCTTTAATCAAATATTAATTTGTTGGTTACTAATCTTTAGACCTTAAAAATTAGAAATAGTTTGTTGAATTTAAAAAATATTTTTCAAATCAATTTATTCTATAAATTTTATAGATGCATTTATCAATAGAAAATACGGTCTTTGTTTGACAATTGATACAATCCTTAGTATTTTTACCTTGAAAAATTGAACATTAAAAAGTTATACATTTATAATGAAAATCATCATATCTCCAGCAAAATCTTTAGATTTCGAAAGTAAAGTACCAACAAGTTTACATACACAACCTCGTTTTTTAGAGCAGTCTCAGAAATTAAATAAAAAACTAAAAACCTTCTCTAAAAATAAGTTATCTAGTTTAATGTCTATTTCTGATGATTTAGCAGCTATAAATTACGAACGCAATCAAGATTGGGAAACACCTTTTACAGATAAAAATGCCAAACAAGCTATTTATGCATTTACGGGTGCTGTTTTTCAAGGGATTGATGTAAATACTTTGCAAGAAGATAAATTACCTGTTTTGCAAGATCAATTAAGAATTTTATCGGGTTTATATGGCTTGCTAAAGCCTTTAGATTTAATACAACCTTACAGATTAGAAATGGGTACAAAGTTAAAAGTGGGGAGAAAAGATAATTTGTACCAATTCTGGGATGATTCTCTAGCAAAATCTTTAAATGAAGAATTAAAAGAAGACGAATTACTTATAAATTTAGCAAGTACAGAGTATTTTAAAGCACTGCCTAAAAAAGTATTAAAAGTACCTATGATAACTCCAGTATTTAAAGATTTTAAAAACGGACAATACAAAACCATTATGACCTACGCAAAAATGGCACGCGGTTATATGGTGAGGTATATTGTTGATAATAATGTTGAAACCATAGAAGACTTAAAAGGGTTTAATATAGAAAATTATCGTTTTTCTGAAGAAATGTCTTCTGGAAACAATTTGGTTTTTACCCGTTAGTTTTTCATTTTAAACATTACCCAAATATGAGGTACAGTTACAGCAAATAAAATTACAAAAACAACTGTTGCAAATATTTTTATTTCTGGTAAAACAAAAAACAAAACACCTAAACCAATAATACTTATCAACCAAAAAGGCATTGCTTTTTTTATATAATATGTAACGCTTTTATTAGTAACAGTATTAGAAATATAACTAATTTGATGGATTATTGATGGTATTGAATGCCAAAAAATAAAATAAATGGCAAAACCTAAAATTAAAGAAGTAGTTTTAAAAACAAGAAAAAGAAACAACAAATAAAAAACCTCTTCTACTAATACTTTTAGGGGTAATTTTTTGTCTTTAAGTAACCACAAACTCAATATTAAAAAAAACGATGCACTAAAAATTAAAGATATTTCTATTTCGTTTTTTGTAAATGGCAAACCTGCCAACTCTAGCATAATTTCATTTACTTCTTCTAAGGAAGTAAAAAATATCATACTAAATATTAACAATCCATACGTTAAAAAATAAAAAGTATCAAATAAAAGGTTCTTAGAAATAATGTCTGAAAGGTGTTCTTCTCCAAAATGATATGAACTTACAATAATAAAAAGCAGTAACGCTGCATAAGCATTCACAAAATAAACTAATACACAAACTATAATAATCAATAGATAGTAAGCTAAATATTGTACTGCCTTTTTCTTGTTTTTTTCTTTTACAGAAAGGATAAGAATATCATTTGCTCCATGTAACAAACCCACAGTTAACACTAATAAGTACGCCAATGAATCTTGTATAACTCCTTCAAACTGAATACTAAACCAAAATAATAGAAATGTAAAATAAATCTTAAAATTTTGATAATTTTTAGTAAAAACACCCTTCATAATACAAATATATAAATTTAATGCCTTACATTTGTTTAAACTTATTTAAAATAAGTTAAACATTATTTCTAACTTAATACTTTTATTATGAATTTATCATTAAATTTTTTAAGCGTAGCAAAAATGGCTACAGACGATTACGTAGGTTTTACATTCTTTGTAGGTTGTATGGCTATGATGGCTGCTTCTGCTTTTTTCTTTTTATCAATGAATAGTTTTGATAAAAAATGGAGAACCTCTATTTTAGTTTCAGGACTTATTACTTTTATTGCCGCAGTACATTATTGGTACATGAGAGATTACTGGGCTTCAAATGCGGAATCACCAACCTTTTTTAGATATGTAGATTGGGTTTTAACAGTACCATTAATGTGTGTTGAGTTCTTTTTAATACTAAAAGTTGCTGGCGCAAAAAAATCTTTAATGTGGCGTTTAATATTTTTATCTGTAATAATGTTAGTTACAGGTTACATTGGTGAGGCTGTAGATAGACCAAATGCATGGTTATGGGGTCTAATTTCTGGTATTGCTTATTTTGCAATTGCTTATGATATATGGTTAGGTAGTGCAAAGAAACTAGCAGTTGCTGCTGGTGGAGAGGTTTTAAAAGCTCATAAAATGTTATGCTGGTTTGTATTAGTTGGTTGGGCAATTTATCCTTTAGGTTATATGGCAGGAACTCCAGGTTGGTATGATGGTTTAAACGGACTTTCTATGGATGTTATTTATAATATTGGAGATGCTATAAATAAAATAGGTTTTGGTTTAGTTGTATATAATTTAGCTGTGCAACAATCTGATAAAACTTTAAAAGTCTAAAAAAACACTTTAACCTTTAAAAAAAAAGCTGACTGAAAAGTCAGCTTTTTTTTTTAACAATCTGCCAAACCAACATTTATAGCTAAGCCACCCTCAGAGGTTTCTTTATAATTTTTATGCATATCTTTTGCAGTTTCCCACATAGTATTTATTACTTTATCTAAAGGTACTTTTACTTCTTTAGGGTCTGTTTCTAAAGCCATTTCTGCTGCATTTATTGCTTTTATAGCTCCCATAGCATTTCTTTCTATACAAGGTATTTGTACTAAACCACCTATGGGATCACAAGTTAAACCTAAATGATGCTCCATTGCAATTTCTGCCGCAACCAAACATTGTGCAGCTGTACCCCCCAAAAGTTCAGTTAAAGCTGCTGCAGCCATGGCAGAAGAAACACCAATTTCTGCTTGACAGCCACCCATTGCAGCAGAAATTGTAGCATTTTTCTTAAAAATACTTCCAATTTCGCCAGCGGTAAGTAAAAATTGTTTAATCTCTTTAAAGTCTGCATTATGGTTTTCTATCACCAAATAATACATTAATACTGCAGGTATTACACCTGCGCTTCCATTTGTTGGTGCTGTAACCACTCTTCCTAAAGAGGCATTTACCTCATTTACAGAAAGTGCAAAACAACTTACCCATTTTAAAATTTCTCTAAATTTTACTTCTGTGCTTCTAATTGCTGTAATCCATTCTTCAGGGTTTTTATAACTACTATCTTTTATTAATTTTTGATGCGTATCATAAGCTCGTCTTTTTACGTTTAAACCACCAGGCAACTTACCTTCTGTATGACAGCCTATATACATACATTCTAACATAGTATCCCAAATTCTATGCAATTCTTTATCTATAAATGCTGCCGAATTTAATTCGAGCTCATTTAATAGAACAATCTCAGAAATTGTTTTATTTTCTTTCTCACAGTATTCTTCTAATTGTAAAGCTTTATTTATGGGAAAAGGAAAGTTCTTTTTATTAATTTCTATTTCTTCCTCTAAATGATCTTTTTCTTGAACAATAAATCCACCACCAATGGAAAAGTAAGTTTGTGTAGAAATTTCTTCGCCTTTACAAAAACCTCTAAAAGTAACCCCATTTGCATGAAATGGTAAAAACTCTCTATTAAAAACAATCGAGTTTTTATAAAAAGGAATAGTTTTACCTCCTTTAAAAATAATTTCTTCTTGCGTATTAATTCTATCAACAATAATAAAAATGTCTTCTATAGGTATATATTCTGGATCGGCTTCACTCAAACCTAATAAGATAGATAAATCAGTAGCATGTCCTTTCCCTGTTAAAGAAAGTGAGCCATATAAATCTACTTTAATTGCATCAATTAAATCAAACTTTTTATTTGCTCTAATTTTAGAAATGTAGGCTTGCGCTGCCCTCCAAGGACCTAAGGTGTGTGAACTTGATGGCCCCACACCTATTTTTAGCATATCAAAAACACTTATAAATTGTGACATTCTCAAAATTAATTAAAATATTTGCTGTAAATGTAAAAAATCCAACTCAATGAGTTGGATTTTTTTATATAATTTAAAAAAAGTTTTTTTTATTACATACCGTAAACTGACTCTTTATCAAACTTTTTAACTAACATATAGTAAACGACAGCTCTGTATTTTTTTCTTTCAGATTTTCCTATTCTTTCCATTACCTCTTCAATACCTTCGTCTAACTCTTTACTATCTGCTAAACCTAACTTTTTGATTAAAAAATTATTTTTTACAGTTGCTAATTCTTTAGCGTCAGAACCAGAAACAGTTTCTGCATCTGCTTTGTAAATAGATGGACCTAAACCTTTTGTTACAGCTGCTAATAATTCAGTATTAGAACGTAGATTTCTATCGTCCATAAATTGCTTGTATAAAGCCACTTTTTCGTCAAATTTACTCATTTTTTAAAGTTTAATTATTTGTATAAAGTTTTTAATTCTAAAAGAACAATCCAAATATAGGAAAATAATTCAGGATTTCAAATATTGTTTTCTTTCAATAAGTTAGATACAAAATATGCCAACATGTCACATAATTTTTTGTAAAAAATAAAAAAACTGACATTTTTCTATAAAAAAGTAGATGGCACACAGTTTGACAAATAGTAAATGTAAAATTGAATTTAAAAAATTATTAAAATAAATATTATGAGTAAAATAATTGGAATCGATTTAGGTACAACCAACTCTTGTGTTTCTGTAATGGAAGGTAACGAGCCAGTAGTAATACCTAATGCTGAAGGAAAAAGAACAACACCATCTATAGTTGCATTTGTAGAAGGTGGAGAACGTAAAATTGGAGACCCTGCAAAAAGACAAGCAGTAACTAACCCTACAAAAACGGTTTATTCTATTAAACGTTTTATGGGAAACAAATTCTCTGAATCTACTAAAGAAGTAAAAAGAGTGCCATATAAAGTAGTAAAGGGAGACAATGATACACCAAGAGTTGATGTGGATGGTCGTTTATATACTCCACAAGAAATTTCTGCAATGGTGTTACAGAAAATGAAAAAAACAGCAGAAGACTATTTAGGATCTGATGTTGCTGAAGCTGTAATTACAGTACCAGCATATTTTAACGATGCACAAAGACAAGCTACAAAAGAAGCTGGTGAAATTGCTGGTTTAAAAGTTAGAAGAATTATAAATGAACCTACTGCAGCTGCATTAGCTTACGGATTAGACAAATCTAATGACGATAAAAAAATTGTTGTTTTCGATTTTGGTGGTGGTACACATGATGTTTCTATTTTAGAATTAGGAGATGGTGTTTTTGAAGTATTAGCTACTGATGGAGATACACATTTAGGTGGTGATGATGTTGATGAAAAAATTATCAACTGGTTAGCAGATGAGTTTAAAGCTGATGAGAACATGGATTTAAGAGAAGATCCAATGGCTTTACAGCGTTTAAAAGAAGCTGCAGAAAAAGCAAAGATTGAATTATCTTCTTCTGCATCTACAGAAATTAACTTGCCTTATGTAACAGCAACTTCTAGCGGACCAAAGCACTTGGTTAGAACTTTGTCTAGAGCAAAATTTGAGCAATTAATTGACGATTTAGTAAAAAGAACTATTGAGCCATGTGAAACTGCTTTAAAAAATGCAGATTTAACAAAGTCTGATATTGACGAAATAGTTTTAGTTGGTGGTTCTACAAGAATACCTGCTGTACAAGAAGCTGTAGAAAAATTCTTTGGAAAAGCACCAAGTAAAGGTGTAAACCCAGATGAAGTTGTTGCTTTAGGTGCTGCAATTCAAGGTGGTGTTCTATCTGGAGATGTAAAAGATGTATTGTTATTAGACGTTACTCCTTTATCTTTAGGTATAGAAACTATGGGGAATGTTTTCACAAAATTAATTGATGCAAATACAACCATTCCAACTAAAAAATCGCAAGTATTTTCTACTGCTGTAGATAATCAACCTTCTGTAGAAATACATGTTTTACAAGGTGAAAGAGCAATGGCTGCAGACAATAAAACAATTGGTCGTTTTCATTTAGATGGTTTACCTCCAGCACAAAGAGGTGTACCACAAATTGAAGTAACTTTTGATATTGATGCCAATGGTATTATTAAAGTTTCTGCAACAGACAAAGCAACAAATAAAACGCAAGACATTAGAATTGAAGCATCTTCTGGTTTAACAGAAGAAGAAATCGAGAAAATGAGACAAGAAGCAGAAGCAAATGCCGATGCTGATAAAGCTGCGAAAGAAACTGCAGAAAAAATTAATGGAGCAGATTCTATGATTTTTCAAACTGAAAAGCAATTAAAAGAATTTGGTGATAAATTATCTGCAGATAAAAAAGACCCAATTGAAGCCGCTTTAGCAGAATTAAAAGCTGCTCACGAATCTAAAGACTTAGCACAAATTGATGCTGCTATGGAAAAGATTAATGAAGCTTGGAAAGTTGCCTCTGAAGAAATGTATGCTGCACAAGGTGGAGCTGAAGGAGCAAATCCTGGTGCAGATGCTCAAGGACAACCAGATGCAAATGCAGATCAAGGAGATAATGTAGAAGATGTAGATTTCGAAGAAGTAAAGTAAGCAGAGAACAGAAATTCTATTAAGAATTTCTTGTAAATCGCTTATGCCTGTAAAGACAGGCATCTTCAAAAGTATATACTTAATAAAAACGCAATCATTCATTTGATTGCGTTTTTTTATGTCTTTTAGTTAAATTTGTAAAAATAATCTTTTTGAAAATCTACGATAAAACTAATTTTTTTAAACATACTTTTTGTGAATTCAGACAAATTGATGACTTTGAATTTCCTGAAAACACTAAGTATACAAGTAAGTCTAAAAGTCAATATTTTTATACAGATAAAGGAGTTTATAGAAAATCGAATCACTGGGGTAGAGTTGCCAATTGTAGATGGAAACTAATTTCAAATAATAATTATAAAAATCAACAAATAGTCATCGGTTTTGCTAGCTGGAAATCCTTTTTTCCAATCAATTCATCAGAAAAAATATTTTTTATTGAAGTTGATTTTAATTCAAAAAGAGCTAAAATTCAACCAATAAAAGAAAAAACAACAGGTTATTTATTTTCATTTTCTGAAGCTCAAAAAAGAATTAAACAAATAAATCATTTATTTAAAGATGATAAGTGGGCAAATTATTTTGAAATAGAAAAGGAAGAATTACAATATCAAGTCATCTCAAAATTTATCAATTCTGATAGTTCTCTTATGGAAATAAAAATGAGTTTTAAATAAGATATCATTGCTTTTCAGTAAATTTGCTTATCTAAAAAACTAACATTCAAACAATCTAAAAATCAGTAATGAACATCCCACAAACAAGTTTTCCGAGAGTTGTAATCATTGGTGGTGGTTTTGCTGGTTTAGCTGCTGCAAAAGACTTAGAAGAACAAGAGCTACAAGTGGTTTTAATAGACAAACATAATTATCACACTTTTCAACCTCTACTTTACCAAGTAGCCACAGGTGGTTTAGAACCAGATTCTATTGCTTTCCCTTTGAGAAAACGTTTTAACGATGTAGAAAATTTTTATTTTAGATTAGCCGAAGTTGTAAAAATAAATCCAGAAAAAAACATCGTAGAAACCTCTATTGGTAACTTAGATTACGACGAATTAATTATTGCAACTGGCTCTACTACCAACTTTTTTGGAAATACGAATATCAAAAAACATGCTATGGAAATGAAATCTGTTCCACAAGCATTAAATATTAGAAGTTTGGTATTAGAAAACTTTGAAGAAGCTTTATTGACTTCAAAATTTGAGGAAAGAAACGCATTAATGAATTTTGTAATTGTTGGTGGTGGACCAACAGGTGTGGAACTGGCAGGAGCTTTAGCAGAAATGAAAAAAGGGATATTACCCAAAGATTACCCAGATTTAGACATCAGGCAAATGCAGATAAATCTGATACAAAGTTCTGGTGAAATTTTAAAAGGAATGAGCACAAAAGCTTCTGAAAAGGCTGAAGATTTTTTAATAAATTTAGGCGTTAATGTTTGGAAAAATCTTCGTGTTTTAGATTATGATGGCAAAACTGTAACAACAAATGGCATTGACCATTTTAATGCAGCAACCGTTATTTGGGCTGCAGGTGTAAAAGGTAAAACTATTGATGGTTTACCGGCTGATTGTGTAATAGAAAGAGCTGAAAGAATTAAAGTAAACAAATACAACCAAGTTTTAAATTACACCAATATTTATGCTGTTGGTGACGTTGCTTGCATGACCTCAGAAAAAACACCTTATGGGCATCCAATGATGGCACAACCAGCAATACAACAAGGTAAATTGGTTGCTAAAAATATTTTAGCAAAACTATTCAACAAAAAAGAAACACCTTTTATATATAATGATAAAGGTTCTATGGCTACTATTGG
>NZ_CBFHJT010000006.1:3956-5888 GCF_965656025.1 Polaribacter sp. | reverse complement strand
AAAATATTTTAGCAAAACTATTCAACAAAAAAGAAACACCTTTTATATATAATGATAAAGGTTCTATGGCTACTATTGGAAGAAACAAAGCAGTAGTAGATTTAAAGAAATGGAAATTTCAAGGAATTTTTGCTTGGTTTGTATGGATGTTTGTGCATTTATTTTCTTTGATCGGTTTTAGAAACAAAGCCATTGTATTTTTAAATTGGGTGTATAATTATATTCGTTTTGATAGGGAAACGCGTTTGATTATTAGACCTTTTAAAAAGAAAAATAAATACTCTTTTGAAAAAGAAATATGAGTGAAAAAAGAATTATAAAATGCCCAAATTGTGGAGTTTTCAATACCAATAAAGAGTATTGTACTAATTGCAATACGCTAATTTCTCATCAGAAAAAAAGAGAATTAAAAGAACAAGATAGCAAACAACAAAGAGTTGAAGAAGCTATTTACGAAAAGGAAAATCCTAAGTTAGCAGAACGTTTAAAAAAACATCCTTTTTTCTTGTATAGAATTGCAGGTTGGATTTTATATTCTGCAATTATGGTGGTAAGCGCCATTGGCGCTGGTTTAGCTTGGTTTATTGCTATGATAGCTGCTGGTTAGCATGAAAAACATACTTTTTAAATATGTGCTATTTTCGCTGTTTTTAGGAACTTTTATTTATTTTTCTTCCTATTTCAACCTACAACTTCCTAGCATTATTCGGTTTTATCTTAACGATTTTTTAATCATTCCGATTGTATTGTATTTTTCTCTATGGGTTTTAAAACAAACCAAAAACAACCCCAATTATAAAATACCTTTAGCTATAATTTTATACTTGTGTTTTTTATACAGCATTCTTTTTGAATTTGTTTTTCCTAATTATTTAGCAAGATATACCAAAGACTATATAGATATTCTTTTATACTTTGCAGGCGGATTTGTTTTTTACAAACTACAAAAAATAGATAAATGAAAGTTTCAAAAATTGCCAAAGAAAATATTGCTCGTTTAAATTTGGCGATACAATTTATTGAAGATAATTTATCAGAAAAATTAAGTTTAGAAATTATTTCAGAAAAAGCATACTTCTCCCCTTTTCATTTTCATCGTTTGTTTTCTATAGTGATTAAAGAAACTCCCAATAACTACATCAGTAGAAAAAGATTAGAAAAAGCAGCTTCTTATTTTTTACATCAGAAAGAAAAAACAATTACAGAGGTATCAGAAGCTGTTGGTTTTGGTAATTTATCTTCTTTCTCTAAAGCTTTTAAAAAGTTTTATGGTATTTCCCCTAATCAATTTAGAGCAGAAAGTCCTGATAAGTATAGCAAGGTTAGCAAAACAGAAAGCAAGATTGGAAAAGTAAGCGTAACTTTTGAGCAATACATTTGCAATATCAATAACGCTTTAAATTGGTTACAAATGAATGCAAAAACAGAAATTAAAATGACACCCAGATTAGATTTGGCCTATATTTCTCACAAAGGAAAAATGGAAGCTATTGGCAGTATTTTTAACAGATTGGTTAAATGGGCTACACCAAAAGGATTGATAAACGAACAAACCAAAATGGTTACTATATATCATGATAGTCCTAAAATTACAGATCCGAATAATTTAAGAATGAGTGCTTGTATTGTAGTAAATGAGCCCATAGAAATTGATGGAGAAATTAATTTAAAGGTTTTAGCACCCACAAAATGTATTGTTTCACGTTTCAAAATTACGCCTTTTCAATTCCAACAAGCTTGGGAATCTTGTTTTGCTTTTATGATAGAAAATAGCTACAAAAAATCTGAAGTTGTACCTTTTGAAATTTATCATAACAATGCTGCTGAACACCCAGAAAATAAATTTACTGTAGATTTATGTATTCCTATTTTGTAGAATTACAATTCATCATTTAAAAATTACAACTCAGTATTTCTTTTTATTTTTTAATT
>NZ_CBFHJT010000006.1:0-3857 GCF_965656025.1 Polaribacter sp. | reverse complement strand
AAAGTAACAGATGCTAAAAACAAGCCTATATTTGGTGCAAATGTATATTTAGAGGGCACATATGATGGCACATCTACCAACCAAAAAGGCGAATTTTCTTTTAAAACCGAAGAAAAAGGAACTCAAAAACTTATAATTTCTTTCATTTCGTTTGAAACTTTTACAAAAACAGCAGCAGTTACATCACTAAAAAATTTAAATATAAAATTACGAGATGATGTAAACTCGTTAGACGCAGTTGTAATAAATGCGGGTACTTTTGAAGCGGGAGAAAAAGCCAAAGTTACCGTTTTAAAACCTTTAGATATAGTAACCACAGCAAGTGCTTTGGGCGATTTTGTGGGCGCTTTACAAACCATACCAGGAACTGCAACTGTTGCAGAAGATGGCCGCTTGTTTGTAAGAGGTGGAGAAGCAGAAGAAACCCAAATTTTTATTGATGGCGCTAGAGTTTTTACACCTTTTACACCAACTACAAATAACATTCCAACCAGAGGTAGATATTCCCCTTTTTTATTCAAAGGAATTTCGTTTTCTACAGGTGGTTATTCTGCAGAATATGGGCAAGCACTATCTAGTGTTTTATTATTGAATACTATTGATGAGCCAGATCAAGAAAAAACTGACATTTCTTTAATGACAGTGGGCTTAGGAGTTGGCAATACACAAAAATGGAAAAACAGTTCTTTTAGCATCAATACTTCTTATATAAACTTAGCACCTTATTTAGCCGTTTTTAATGATAGAAATACGTGGAACAAACCAATTCAATCGGCAAATGGCGAAATGGTTTATAGACAAGAATTTAAAGATAATTCGATGCTAAAATTATACAGCGCTTACAGCTATTCAGATTTTGATGTTGTACAAGATGATATTAATTTTGATGATGGCTTTCGTTTTGGACTTCAAAATAGAAACTTATATTTTAATGCCTCTTATAAGAATAAATTTGGTAATAATTGGAAATATGAAACTGCCTTAAGTTACACAAACGACCATACAAACATAAAAATTATAGAAGATAAAGTTGCCAGTAACGACAATTCTTATCACTTTAAAACCAAACTAAAAAAACGTTTTTATAGCAGAATTCGTTTAAATTTTGGTGCAGAATATTTTATCACTAATTATGATGAAAGCTACACTCCAGAAAATAGTACTAAATTCAATTACGGTTTTAACAACAATATTTTTGCTTCTTTTGTAGAAACTGATATTTTCTTTTCTAAAGATTTAGCTGCAAAAGTGGGCGTTCGTGCAGAAAATTCTGAATTATTAAATCAGTTTACAATAGCACCAAGAGCATCCGTTTCCTATAAATCTAGTAAAAACACGCAATTCTCTTTGGCTTATGGGCAATTTTATCAAAACCCAAATAGTGAGTTTTTAAAATTTTCAAAAGACTTAAAAGCCCAAAACACTTCGCACTTAATTGCTAATTTTCAATCGGTAAAACAAGGGCAAATTTTTAGAGTAGAAGCGTATTATAAAGATTATAATAGCTTGGTAAAATTTAACAACAACAATTTAAATAATAACCAACCTAACTTTAATAGCACATTTAGCAATAACGGTTTGGGTTATGCAAAAGGTGTTGATGTTTTTTGGAGACAAAATGGCAAAATTAAAAATACAGATTATTGGGTATCCTATTCTTATTTAGACACAGAAAGAGATTACAGAAATTATCCAATAACAGCCACTCCTAGTTTTGCCTCTAAACATAATTTATCTGTGGTTACCAAACATTGGATAGAAGACTGGCAAAGCCAAATTGGGTTTAGTTATCAATTTGCTTCTGGCAGAACGTTTACCAACCCAAATGAACCTGGATTTTTAAATAATACAACAAAAAACTTTCATAATCTAAGTTTTAATTGGGCGTATTTAATCGATCAGCAAAAGATATTATACTTTTCTGCAAACAACATTTTAGGTACCAAAAATATCTTTGGCTACAATTATAAAAACACACCAGATGTAAATGGAAATTTTGAAAGACAGGCAAGAATACCTAATCAAGATAGCTTCTTTTTTGTAGGATTCTTTTGGACAATTAGTGACGATAAAAAATCGAATCAGTTAGATAATTTATAATATTTCATGAAGCTATTTCCTGCTTTCAGCACTCGCTTCACGCCAAAAAGCGTGAGAGCTCAAACAAATGCTTCAATCAGGGCTAAACTTGTTTACTAGCTATTTGCCTTCATTCAATACTTATCATTTTAAATGAGACTTTTTAGACGATTGAGAAATCTCACAATTAAAAGATTTCTCCAAAAAATCGAAATAACTCTCAAACTCAAAAACTTTGAACTTTGAACTTAAGAAAAATCAATTCAGTTGCAAAAAATTACAATTCGGTATGTTTCTTGTTTTTAAGATAAAAAAACATACGATATTTACAACATCAAACAAATAAAACAAACAAAACCATGAAAAAATTAACTTTAATTATCGCCATCATTTTTGGAGGAATACTAACAACCAATGCTCAAGAAGAAACGTATACTCTAACCATTAATATTTCTGGTTTAAGCTCTAATAAAGGAAAAGTCTTGGTAGCATTATATAACAAAAAAGAAGCTTTTTTAAAAAAACGTTTTAAAGGGGGAGTTGCAAAAATCACTAATAAAACAACAACTTATGTAATAGAAGGTATTCCAAAAGGAGAATATGCGGTTTCTTTCTTTCATGACGAGAATGATAATAACAAAATGGACACTAATTTTATTGGAATACCAAAAGAAGATTATGGTTGCTCTAACAATGCAACTGGTTTTATGGGACCACCAAAATATGATGATGCAAAGTTTCAATTATCAGAAAATAAAACCATCAACTTAGAATTATAAAAATGATTGCAAGAAAAATTTCTTATTATATTTTAGCATTTAGCTGTGTTGCCATAGGTTTATACCCTGCAATCTATTTTATAATCGATAGAAAGTTTGGCTTATTATCTAGTAAATCTGACATTCTTTTAGCAGATGTTCTTTGGAATTCGATGTTCTATACACATATTATTTTGGGTGGTATTGCCTTATTAATTGGCTGGATTCAATTCAATAAAAAATTTAGAAATCAAAATTTGAAACTACATAAAATAATTGGCAAAATTTATGTTGTTTGCTGCCTATTAAGTGCTATTGCAGGTTTTTATATTGCACTGCATGCAACTGGTGGCATCAGCCCAAAATTAGGTTTTTTATGTATGGCAATTTTTTGGTTTTTATCTACCTATTTTGCTTTTACTGCTATCAAAAAAGGAAATATTATCAAACATCAAAAATTAATGATTTATAGTTATGCAGCCTGTTTCTCTGCTGTAACTCTAAGAATTTGGTTGCCAATTTTAACAGCAACTTTAGGTGGCTTTTTACCTGCATACAGAATAGTTGCATGGTTATCTTGGATACCCAATTTAATAGTCGCCTATTTTATAATTCAATATCAATTTAAAAATCAAAAACTAAAACCAATTTAAAAAATACTTATCATGAAAAAAATTATAGCAATCATTGCAATTATCTTTACAGGAACTATCGCTGCTCAATCAAAATACCAAAAGGGAATGCAAAAAGCATTTACACTTTGGGAACAAGGAAAAACAGCAGAAGCTTCGCAACTTTTCGAAAGAATTTCTAAAGCTGAGCCTACCAAGTGGAAACCTGCGTATTATGCAGCTACTGTAGAAATTTTAGGAAGTTTCGGAATAAAAAACGAAACTAAATTAACAGCAAAACTTACTAAAGCACAGAAGTTTTTAGATGCTGCTAAAGCAAATTCTAAAAACAATCCAGAAATATTAATAACACAAGCTTTGTTAAATACGGGGTATATTGCTTTTGATG
>NZ_CBFHJT010000005.1:59566-73346 GCF_965656025.1 Polaribacter sp. | reverse complement strand
ATTTTATATGGGAAATCTTTTTTTCTAGCCAACTCTTTTCTTAAAGCCCACAAACGTTCTGAATATTTGAAAGGCATCACAACAGCAGCACCAGCACCTGCAAAATTTACAGTTGGATCTGTATTATTTAATGGTGGTTTGGCTTTGTCTATTTCGTCTATTGGGCCTACTACTTTCATGTCTACTTTAGAAAAATCCATCACTTCTCTTAAAAGCGAATCCTTCTTATTTGTAGGTACATCCTTGGTATCTATACCCAATCTACCACTTAAATTATGTCTTTTTAATTCTATACTATCTAAAATAATGGTTTTGTATTTTAATTTTACGTTTAGTAGTTTTTCTAATACGTTATTTTTTTTAACAATTACAAATTTTGTAATATGCTGTACAGAGGAAAAACGTAATGAATCTCCTTCTTTTACAAAGATTCTAAACTCGCCATTATCGGAAGTAAAAGTACCTTGATTGGTTTTTAAGTTGATGATATTGGCATTTCTAACCGTGCTTAAAGAATCTGTTACTTTACCATTAATTATTGTTCTTCTTAATTGAGAATAAGAAGTATTTACAACAAAAGAAAATAAAATTAATAGGAGTATTTTTTTTAGCATATAAAATATTTATCGTCTTACAAATTACGTTAATTGATATTTAAAGATAAGAAATTATGGACTAAATTTCTGTTAAAGATTCGCTATTTTTCTTTTATTGCTTTTAAGTATGTTTTACTCTCTTGTTTTAATAGTTGTATTACTTTAAACTTTTTCTTTTTTTTATAAAGTTCAAATAAATTTTTAAAAGAACAGAAGGTGATAAAGTGATAGTATTTTTCTTCTGGAATTTTTAATTCTGTAAAGAAAAAATAAGAACCAATTTCGCTTAATATTTTGTCTGGTATTTGTTTTTCTTCTTCTAGTTTTTCTGAAATTGATTTTGTTTTAGAAACGCTACCTAAACCAATTGCGGTTCCAAAACCTTCAAACTTATTATCTGGTAATCTTACCTCTGTAGGTTTTGTTAGATGTGCTTCTCTAAAATCCACAGGCATTTTAGAGATATCATAAAAGGTCATATTTTTTATTTGTTCTACTAAACTTTCTACAGCTTTTTCTTTGTATGTTATGCGTGTTTTTTTTATGTCTGAAGTTAAAAAACCTGATAAGTTATGCTTTTTAAGTACTATTTCATCTAAATTATAAATTTCTTTTTCTAAAACTATAACATTTTTATACTCTCTAATATGAAAAGGTTTTATGATAATTCTTTTGGTTTTAAAACCAATGGCAGTTATTTTTAAAGTATCATTGGTTTTGGAGGGAATGCTAAAAAAACCACTTTCATTAGAAAATGTACCTTTATTATTGGTAAGATTTATAACATGTACATTTTTAATGGCCTTTGTAGCATCTACTATTTCTCCTTTAAAAAAAATATTTTTGTTCTGAGCAGTGGAAGATAAATAGGCAACTAAAAAAATGAAAAGTATTTTTAGTTTCATTTGGTTGATTTTTACAAATAAAACAACATACGCTCTTAAAACTCTACTAAAGGAATTATAAAAAGTTGTTAATTTATAATATGTAGTATAAAATCTTTAATTTTGAAAATATGAAGAAAATGATTGTTGCAAGCACATCTACCATTTTTGAAAGTGGTTATTTAGAATATTTATTACCTACCTTAAAAAAACACTTTGCAAACGTTAAAAGTATTGTGTTTATTCCTTTTGCAAGACCAGGTGGAATTTCTTACAAAGACTATACAGTCATTGCTAAAAAAGCTTTTGAAACCATAAATATTGATGTAAAAGGTTTGCATGAATTTGATAATTACAAAGAAGCAATTTTAGAAGCAGAAGGAATTTTTACAGGTGGTGGAAATACGTTTGAATTAGTAAATCAACTTTATAAACAAGAGGTATTACCATCACTTAAAATAATTGTAGAAAAAGGTGTACCGTATTTAGGTACCAGCGCAGGCAGTAATATTTGTGGGGTTTCTATGATGAATACCAATGATATGCCGATAGTATATCCACCAAGTTTTAAAACTTTAGGTTGTATACCTTTTAATATAAATGCACATTATTTAGACCCTGTAAAAGATTCTACACACATGGGTGAAACTCGCGAAACTAGAATTAAAGAGTTTCATGTTTTTAATGACACACCAGTGTTGGGTTTAAGAGAAGGTAGCTGGCTTGAGGTTAAAGACAACAAGATTATGCTACAAGGAAAATTAACTGCAAGATTTTTTCAACAAAATAAGCAGCCTATTGAATTAGAAAGTGGGAGAGAGGTGGTTGTTTAGGTTTATAGTTTCAAAGATTTTAAATTTTTAAAGTGATTATGATTTAAAAATTATCTTATTTTTTAATTAAAAACTTTATCTTAATACCCAATGTAATCGACAATCTCTAAGCCATAACCAATAATGCCCACTCTTTTAGTTTGTTGCGAATTGGTTATTAGTTTTAGTTTGCTAATATTTAAATCGTGTAGAATCTGTGCACCAATACCAAAATCTTTGTTATCTAATTTAATATCTGGTGCTTTCATTATGCCTTTTTCTTGGGTTTCTTTTAATATTTTTAGTCTACTAACTAAATTTTGAGATTGATTTTGTTGATTCACAAAAATGATAGCTCCTTTACCAGCATCATTAATCACTTTAAACATCTGGTCTAGCTTTTTATCTGCGTTATTGGTTAATGTACCTAAAATATCATTATTAACCAATGTGGAATTTACGCGTGTTAAAACACTATCATTTTTAGACCAAGAACCTTTGGTTAATGCAATATGTATTTGATTATTAGTAGTTTGCTCGTAAGCTCTTAATCTAAATTCGCCAAAACGTGTATTGATATTGAAATCTTCTTTTTTCTCTATTAGCGAGTCATGTTCCATTCTATAAGCAACCAAATCTTCTATAGAAACAATTTTAATATCGAACTTTTTTGCCACTTCTAAAAGTTGTGGTAAACGTGCCATTGTTCCATCTTCGTTCATTATTTCTACAATAACCCCTGCAGGTTCTAAACCAGCTAAACGTGCAAAATCTATAGCAGCTTCTGTATGTCCAGTTCTTCTTAAAACTCCACCTTCTTTGGCTATTAACGGAAAAATATGTCCTGGTCTTGCCAAGTCAAACGGTTTGGTATCTTTATCTATTAAAGCTTTAACGGTTAATGATCTGTCAGACGCAGAAATACCTGTTGTAACTCCTTTGCCACGTAAATCTACAGATACTGTAAATGCAGTTTCCATAGGATCTGTATTATTATAAACCATCATTCCTAAATCTAACTCTTTACAACGATTTTCTGTAAGTGGTACACAAATTAAACCACGTCCATGCGTTGCCATAAAATTGATCATTTCTGGAGTAACTTTATCTGCAGCTGCTAAAAAATCTCCTTCATTTTCTCTGTTTTCATCATCTACAACAATGATTATTTTACCATTTCTAATATCTTCGATGGCATCTGCAATGTTATGTAATTTTGTACTTTTTTTATTTTGTAAACTAGTCATATATTTAAATGTCTTTTTTAGACTTAAATTTTTTAAAGAAATTAATTATTGGTTGTGTTATGGCATCAACATTAAAAATACCTTTGTCATTAGTGGCTCTTCTGGTTAAGAAAATCCCGAATGGAACCATAACCATTGTAGAAACCCATGCGCCTAATAAAGAAGATATGGAACTTTCTTCTGCTAAGTTTTTACCCATTGTATTTCCAAAAAAGTAGAGTACGTATATAGCGATTGCCAAAATCATTGGCAAACCAAAACCACCTTTTCTAATAATAGAGCCCAAAGGAGCTCCAATAAAAAATAATATTAAACAGGAAAATGAAAGAGCAATTCTACCATAATATTCCGAATCAAAAAAGTTTAAAGTTTTTCTTTTCCATTTTAGACCTTCTACATTATTTTTTACGTTGCTAAAAGCAGAACTTATTTTTGCTTTTGCAGAATTTAAAATACTAATTTTTCCTTTTAAATCGAAATTGTTTAAAACGTTGGTAGAGTCTATATATTTTGTTTTTAAAGAGTCTTTATAATTGTATAAATTCTTCGCGGTAGTAATAGAGGCTATGGTTTTTGCTCTTGCTGCTAGCAATTCGTTGTAGCTGGCCTTTAATACAGGTATGGTATCATTTAACTGGTCTAGAGTTCTCATATTATAACTGTTTTTAACTCTTTCTTCGTCTAATTTACCATCTCCAACCACATTAGAAATGTCTATATTAAATTCATACTCTTTAAACGTTGCTTGCGATGCAGGCATTTTTTTTCTCTTTTTTAAAGATTTTGTAGATTTTGTGTGATCTTCATAGTAATAGCCATCATATAAAATAAAGGTCATGTATCTACTGCCTTCTTCTGATAAAATTTTTCCTCTTTCTGCTGTAATTACTTTCGTGTTCCCATTTCTATTACTTAAATCATAAATTAATACTTTTTTTAAGAGATTTTCTTCTTCACCGTACTTCTCATCAAATTTTATTTGATAATTGGGTATATCACTATTAAAACTACCAGGAACCAAAGCCATTGCTGGCTTTTTCTTTTTAATATTATAATAAAGATTACGTTGCTTTAAGGTTGCATACGGAAAAATATTATTTAAAAATAAGAAATTAATCCCACTAAAAATTAGCGTTAAAATTATGAGTGGCCTTACCAAGCGTTGTAATGAAATACCAGCTGATTTAGCAGCGGCAAACTCGTAGTTTTCACCCAAACTACCTAATGCCATTATGGAAGATAGTAAAACAGCTATTGGTAATGCTTGTGGCACAATACCCAAAGCTGTATAGTATAAAAATTTAAAAATAAAAGGTAGACTAATTCCTTTTCCTGCTATATTTTCAAACGTTTGCCAAAGTATTTGCATTACCAATACAAAGAGCACGATTAAAAATGTAGCTATAAAAGGTCTTAAAAAAGTTTTTAAGATGTATTTATCTAAAATTTTCATTGTCGCAAAAGTACTTGCTTAAATAATAATAAGCTACTAATTTATTGTTAATTGAAAAAATTAGTCGATAGTGTAATTTTTACTTAAAAACTTGTCTTTGTTAAAACTGAAAAAGTTTTTTGGTAAATCTTCATTCTTTTTAAATTCGGTAATTGTAAAAGTAGTTTTAGAGCTATTAGAACCTGTTTGTATCAATTTGTAAATATGTTTGGTTTTAGCGTCTACACCCAACTCTACTTGAACTATTTCGGAGTTACTATCTATAGGGTTTAATATTACAAATTGTATTTTTCTTCCTTTTGTATTTAGTAATTTTCCCATTTTAAAATTATAACCTTCTTTGTAAAAAGTTAATAATTTAGACGGATATACAAAACCATCATCGTCGTCTAAATCTCCTTCTGAAATTGATATTTCTTTTTCTTCGTGATTGATAACATATAATTTTTTACCATCATAAATAAATTGATTGCCTAAATAATTTAAGTTATATTTTTCTCCTTGTAGGTTTATTTCTCCTCTTATTGGTGGTTCATCACCTTCTTTAATGCCGGCATCTTCATTACTTAATGTTTGACTAAAACCAATATACATATTTTTATATGCTCCCATTTTTGTAGAAACTTCATCTAATAAAGATTTTGCTTTTTCTGAATCTTGAGAAAAAGCAACTGTTGTTAATAGTAAACCTAAAAATAAAATTGTTATTTTTTTCATTTTAAATATTTTTTTCATTTTCTAATAATTGATCTAGTGCTACTAAATCTGGCACTAAAACTTGTCTTGCTTTACTGCCTTCAAAACCGCCAACAATACCAGCTGCCTCTAGTTGATCTATCAATCTACCTGCTCTGTTGTATCCTAATTTTAACTTTCTTTGTAATAAAGAAGCAGAGCCTTGTTGTGCTGTTACAATAATTTCTGCGGCCTCTTTAAACAGTTTATCTCTGTCTGCTATATCAATATCAATACTTGTGCCACTTTCATCATCTACATATTCTGGTAATTGATACGCTTCTGAATAGGCTTTTTGGGAACCAATAAAATCGGTTATTTTTTCTACTTCTGGTGTGTCTACAAAAGCACATTGAATTCTATTTATTTCATTTCCTCCAGAAAATAATAAATCTCCTCGTCCAATAAGTTGATCTGCACCAGGTGCATCTAAAATGGTTCTAGAATCTATTTTAGAGGTTACTCTAAACGCAATTCTAGCAGGGAAATTTGCTTTAATAATACCTGTTATAACGTTTACAGAAGGTCTTTGGGTAGCCACAATTAAATGAATACCAATAGCTCTTGCTAACTGAGCTAAACGTGCAATGGGTGTTTCTACTTCTTTACCAGCAGTCATTATTAAATCTGCAAATTCATCAATTACTAATACGATATATGGTAAAAATTGATGTCCATCATTTGGATTTAATTTACGACTTTTAAATTTAGCATTGTATTCTTTTATATTGCGAACCATAGCTGCCTTTAACAAATCGTAACGATTGTCCATTTCTATACATAAAGAATTTAAAGTTGTAACTACTTTACTTGTATCTGTAATAATAGCCTCTTCTGTGTCTGGTAATTTAGCTAAATAATGACGTTCTATTTTATTAAAAAGTGTTAGTTCTACTTTTTTAGGATCAACTAAAATAAATTTTACTTCTGCAGGATGTTTTTTATATAATAAGGATGTTAAAACTGCATTTAAACCTACAGACTTCCCTTGCCCAGTGGCACCTGCCATTAAAAGGTGAGGCATTTTAGCCAAATCTACTACAAAGGTTTCGTTAGAAATGGTTTTACCTAAAGCAATGGGCAACTCCATATTAGATTCTTGGAATTTCTTTGATGAAATAGCAGAATGCATAGAAACAATAGTAGATTTTTTATTGGGTACTTCTATACCAATAGTACCTTTACCCGGAATTGGTGCAATAATTCTAATACCTAAAGCCGCCAAAGAAAGAGCAATGTCGTCTTCTAAATTTTTAATTTTAGATATTCTAATCCCAGCTTCTGGTACAATTTCGTACAACGTAATTGTTGGTCCAACTGTAGCTTTAATTTCTTCGATACCAATTTTATAATTTTTTAAAGTATCTACAATTCTGTCTTTATTTGCTTCTAATTCCTCTGGATCTATAGAAATACTTTCATTGTATTGTTTTAATAAGTTAAATGTTGGAAACTTAAAGTTAGAAAGTTCTAGTTTTGGATCAAATTCACCAAAATCTTTTACCAATCTATCAGACAAGTTTTCTGTTGATGATTCTTCTTCAGCAACAGTTTCTACATCTATTGCAACAGTTTCTTCTTCTTTAGTAATTTCTGTTTTTAATACTGGTTCTAAGTTTTCTTCAATTTCTAAAGATATTTCCTGCTCTTTTTTTGATGAAACGTCTGAATATTTAGAAATCGTAGGTTTTAAATCCTCTAAGGATTTTTCGAATTCAGACTTTTCTTTTTTATCATCTTTAAAAGAAATGGTGTTGGTTGTTTCTGTATTTTCTACATCTGCTGTTAGTTTAGTATCTGAAACAGTTTCTTCAACATCAGTTTGTAAAATTGCTGCTGTTTTTGCAGCCTCTCTTTTTTGTTTTATTTTATCAATAAATGCATCAAAACTAACTTTATAACGTATTACTAAATAGGCAATAAAAAAGAAAATTAATACAATTGCCAAACCTGTTTTACCTATAAAGGTTTGCAGGTATTCGTTAATTTCGAAACCAACAATACCAGATAAAAGAGCAAATTTAGCATTTAAAAATCCTAAAGTTACAGAAATCCAAAGCATTGCAATTAAAGACCAGTTCCAAGAAATAATAATTTTTGATAGTTTTTTTTGAAAAAGAATGTGTAAACCTGTTATAAATATTTGAAAGGCAATCATAAAAGAAGCCAATCCAAAACCTTTGTAAATAAAAAAATGACTTAGGCTAGCACCAATTTTACCTAACAGATTTTTGCTTTTAACAGTTTTGTTTGTAAGTTTTGTTAAGGTGCTTTGGTCTTCTTGCCAATTAAAGAAAAAAGAGATAAAAGCAATACATAAAAAAGTAGCAAAAGACATTAAAAAAACAGCAATAATAGTTTTTGCTTGTTTTGTTTTTAAAAAAGCCAATATATTGGTTTTATCACCTGTTGATTTTATCGCCTTTTTACTGCTAAGTTTCTTTTTTGCCATTAATTATGTAATTATTTAAAGAGACTTTGCTAAAATAGCAAATTGAATTTTGGAATGTATATGATACAGGCAATAATTAAAGATATAATAGCTGCAAAAGTAGGTGCACCCGCTGCAATATCTTTTATAAATCCTATTTTTACATGAAAATCTGGGTGCACAAAATCTGCAATCTTTTCTACAGCAGTATTTAAGGATTCTGCCACTAAAACCACGCCTATGGCTAGAAACTGTATCATCCATTCGACGTTAGAAATCTGAAAATAAAACCCTAAAATAGTAGCAATAATTGCCACAAAAAACTGTACTTTAATACTGTCTTCTGTAGTTAATAAAAGCCATGCACCTTTAAAAGCAAATTTTAAACTGCGTATTCTACCTCTAATAAAGCTATCATTTGGGTTTTTCATGCGCCTAAATAGCTTTTAAAGCAGCTTCGTAATTTGGTTCGTCTACAATTTCTGATACTTGCTCTGTATAAACAACATTTGCTTTTTCATCTAACACAATAACAACTCTAGAGTGCAAATTTGCTAATGGTCCATCTGTAATTTCTAATTGATAATCTTTACCAAAACTTCCAGTAGCAAAATCAGACAACATTTCAACATTTTCTATACCTTCAGCACCACAAAAACGGGCTTGTGCAAAGGGTAAATCTTTAGAGATACATAAAACAACAGTATTATCTAATTCTGATGCTTTTTTATTAAATTCTCTAACAGACATAGCACAAGTACCAGTATCTATAGAAGGAAAAATATTTAACAGTATTTTTTTTCCAGAATAATCAGAAAGTTTTTTAGTGTTTAAATCTACTGTTTTTAAACTAAAGTCAGGAGCTTTACTACCTATTTCTGGTAAGTTCCCAATTGTATTTATTGCGTTTCCTTTTAGTGTGATATTTGCCATTATTTCTATATTTTATGTTTTTCAAAAGTAATTATTTTTATTGAAAAAATTAAGTTAAAACCAATAAGTTCTACTCCTTATTTTAGGGTGATAATACTTATCTTCGCAAACGAAAAAAAACTATTTCATTGAATCTTTCTCAATACACATCTGAGTTTAAATATAATTGGAAACTTGCTGCACCAGTAATGTTAGGTATGTTAGGGCACACTTTTGTGAGTTTTATAGACAATATTATGGTTGGGCAGTTAGGTACTGCAGAATTAGCAGCAGTTTCTTTAGGTAATAGTTTTATGTTTATTGCGATGTCTATAGGTATTGGTTTTTCTACAGCTATTACGCCTTTAATTGCGGAAGCAGACTCTTCTGATAATTTAAAACAAGCTAGATCTGCATACAAACATGGCTTATTTTTATGTACAACTTTAGGTATTTTATTGTTTTTGCTGGTTTTTTTTTCTAAACCATTAATGTATTTAATGCAACAGCCTGAAGAAGTAGTTGCTTTGGCAATTCCATATTTAGACTTGGTAGCATTTTCTTTAATTCCCTTAATTGTTTTTCAAGCAATAAAACAATTTAGCGATGGTATGTCGATGACCAGATACCCTATGTACGCTACTTTGTTGGCAAATATTGTAAACGTTTTTTTAAATTATATTTTAATTTTCGGAAAATTTGGTTTCCCAGAAATGGGTATTGTAGGTGCTGCTTATGGTACTTTGGCTTCAAGAATAATCATGGTAATTTATTTATGGTTATTGTTAAGGTTTAAAGAACGTTCTGGTAGAATTGTTAAAAACATACAACTTTTTGTTTTAGATTTTTTAATGATCAAAAAAATTATAAATCTAGGCTCGTTAAGTGCCATGCAAATGTTTTTTGAAGTTGCCATTTTTACAGCCGCAATTTGGTTGAGTGGTTTGTTAGGTAAAAATCCGCAAGCAGCCAACCAAATAGCTTTAAACCTGTCTTCTATGACGTTTATGGTGGCAATGGGTTTAAGTGTGGCTTCAATGATTAGAGTAGGCAATCAAAAAGGATTACAAAATTATAAAGAACTACGTAGAATTGCGTTTTCTATATTTTTATTAGGGGTTTTATTAGCTACATTTTTTGCGATTTTATTTTTTATTTTTCATAAAAGTTTGCCAAATATTTATGTTGATTTGAATGATATTGCTAATTTTAAAGACAATACAGAGGTTTTAAAAATTGCCTCTAATTTATTGTTGGCTGCGGCTTTCTTCCAAATTTCAGATAGTATACAAGTGGTTGTGTTAGGAGCTTTAAGAGGTTTGCAAGATGTAAAAATACCCACTATTTTAACTTTTATTTCTTATTGGGTGGTAGGTTTTCCTGTGTCTTATTATTTAGGAAAAGAAGAAATGTATGGTAGTTTTGGAATTTGGTTAGGCTTATTAGCAGGCTTAACAACAGCTTCTATCTTGTTGTTTATTAGATTTAATTCCTTAACTTTAAAATTAATAGCAAACAAAGAAAAATCAGTTATAATAGATTAAAAGATAATTAAATAAATATGAATTTACCTAAATTTTTACTGGCAGACAACAGCAATTTTCCTGACGATATTTTTGTATTGCATACAGAATTTCCAAGATTTGTCATCAACTTAAAAGATGATGAAGTGGAGTGGTTTGAAGACTTAACAGGGGAAAATGAGGAAGATATTGCTACAGAATTGGCAGATTTAATGGACAAAGCGGGTGCTTTTTACGATGAAGAAATGAAACAATATGAATAAATAAAATCCTCATACTTAACAATATGAGGATTTTTTTATAAAATTAAATTATTTATTTTTCTTCTTTAGGTATTACAATACCTAATTTTTTTATAACTAAATCTGTAATATCAAACTTTTCATCAATATATGCAAATTGGTTGCCAGATATGGTTAATATTTGTGTGTAGCCATTTTGTTTGGCTATTTCATTAATAGCATTATTCAGTTTTTTATAAAGAGGTCTCATCAATTCGTCTTTCTTTAACCCCATTAAAGTATTCCCATTTTTTTGGTATTTCTGAATGTTTTGGTCTAACTCATTCAACTCTTTTTGAACAACTTTTTTCTCAAGTTCTCCCATTTCTTTTTCTTTTGCTTTGTAATCGTTTAATTTTACTTTAAAAGCATCTACTTTTTTTACAAAGATTGAGTCTAATTTAGCACCATAATCTTGTGTCATTTTTACAACAGTTTTAGCTTCTGGCATTATATTGATTATATAATTGCTATCTATAGTACCAACTTTAGTTTGTGCGATTGCATTTATACATAAAAATGCAGTTAATAATAATGTAATTTTTAGTTTCATGATGTTATTTTGAATCGGCAAAGATATAAAAGAGTGGGACTTACCAAAATATCAGGTTTAAAAAAAGTTAATTTTTATAATTTCAAGATATTTAAATCATTTTTTTTAATTTTTTAATATCTTCTTTGTTAATAATTTTTGTTTTTGCATCGGTAAGTAAATAACTAATTTCTTTATCAATGGCTTCGTTATAATCGTCAAAATTTGATTTACTTTTTAAATTTTTTAAAAACAATAAGAGCTTACTCACTATTATAAAATCATGAGAGCAGTAGGTTCTTAATGCAACCATAATATTAAATAATAAATTTTTAAAGTTTATAGAATTTATAATTACTAATAAGTTTTCATCATCAGATTTAAAATCGAAATCTTGTATTTGTACTCTTAAAAAAAATAATTCTGATAAATAATCTATAGCATTAATTGCTGTGCCAGGATCATTAATACCTGGTGACATAGATTTTACAGCAACTTCTGTAATTTGTTTAAATGCAAGAACATAATTGTTATTTATCAATTCTCCTTTAGAAAAATTAAAATTGGCATATATTTTTTCTGATATTTCATTATTTACTTCTATATCTGTTTTAAAAAGTATTGAATCCACAGTGCAATAGCTGCCCTCATTCAAATTAATTCCAATTTTAAATTGATGTTTTTTTGTTAGAGAGATAAGAGTCTCTTTAGAGATTAACTGAAAATAACCAGTTTTTTTTGTTTTATGAGCAAACCAATTTGAGGTGTCTATTTCCTTTTTATACTCTTTAGTTAATTTATTTTTTAATTTTTCTTCTGCAGATTTATAAATTCTTAATAAAATATTATTTATTTGAATTTCTTGAGATATAGAATGAATAAAATAAATAAAAGCAGCTAAAGAACTTATCATAAAAAAAATTGACAATAAAACAGAAAAGCCAGGTATTTGATAACTCTTATCTGATGGTTCTATAAAAACTAAAATAAAAATACAATAGATTATTGTAAAAAGATAAATACCTAAAACAATTTGATGTTTTCTATTAGAAATTAAACCAGGAAGTAATCTTGGAGAAAAGTTACTTGAAGCTTGGTTTAACAAAATCATAACCATAGAAAAACTAAACACCATAATAGAGGTTAAACCAGCAATAAATGTTGTTAATATTGTTCTAGCAGTTTCTACATTGTTAATAACCAATTCTGGTAAAAAATCTAATAAATACTTAGAAATACCATTACTTTCTAAATACATCATTATATATGCAAAAGCACAACCTGCTATTGCTATTATAGTAGGAAAAAAAGCAATTTTGTTTTTTAAATTTATTATTTTATTAAAAATATTTATTAATTTTTCTCTCATTAATATATTTTTTCTTTTATAGCATTTACAATTTCTTGTAAATCTGTTTTATAATCAAACCATAATGCTGATGTATCTCTTTTAAACCAAGTTAATTGTCTTTTGGCAAACCTTCGGGTATTTTTTTTAATTTCTGATATGGCAAATTCTTTGGTAAAAGTTCCATCGAAAAAAGAAAATAACTCTCTATAACCCACAGTTTGTAATGCATTTAATTTTTTATATGGATAAAGATTTTTAGCTTCTTCAAGCAATCCATTTTCTAACATGATGTCTACACGTTTATTTATTCTCTCATAAATAATACTTCTTTCTGCATTTAAACCAACTTTAATCACATTAAAATTTCTTGGTTTTTTGGGTTTATTTTTAAAAGTTGAGTAGGGTTTGCCTGAGCCAATACAGACCTCTAAAGCTCTTAAAACTCTATGTGGATTGTCTAGCTCTATATTTTCATAGGTTTCTAAATCTAATTCTTTTAATTGTTTTTGTAGCACCTCTAAACCTTCTTTATGCAGCTTTTCTGTTAATTCTTCTCTAATTTTTATAGGTACTTCAGGAAAATAATCCAAACCTTTTAAAACAGCATCTACATACAAACCACTTCCGCCTACCATTATTTGAATTGGACTTTCCTTAAAAAGCTCATCCAGTTTTTTTAGGGCATCTCTTTCAAATTCACCCACATTATAAGAATCATAAATGCTAATATTTTGAATAAAGTAATGTTTAGCTGCAGCTAATTCCTTTGGCTCAGGAACAGCTGTACCAATACTCATTTCTTTATAAAACTGTCTAGAATCACAAGAAATTATACTTGTATCAAACGTATTTGCTAATTGTATGCTTAATGCTGTTTTGCCAATTGCTGTAGGCCCAACAACAACAATTAATGTATTTGTAGTTTTTTTCATTTTAATTTAAAACACTACCACAATTGTAACAAAAAGTAGCATTATCTTTATGTTTTTCTTTTAAACACGTTGGGCAAGATTGGGTATTATG
>NZ_CBFHJT010000005.1:14925-59466 GCF_965656025.1 Polaribacter sp. | reverse complement strand
CTAGCTCTTAAAGCAACCATTAGTCTATTAGACGCGCCAATGTAACGCCCTAACTTTAAAATTCTAAAAACACGCAATAGTCTAAGTGCTCTTAAAGCAACCAAACTATGTGTGCCCACTAGAATAAAAGATAAGTATTTTGGTATGGTTGATAAGAAATCGATAACACCATAAAAACTAAAAATGTACTTAAATGGTTTTTTTATAGAAATAATACGTAAAATATATTCTATAGAAAATAAAATAGTAATAACCCATTCACTAATATTTAAAAAATCATGATACTTTGCATCAAAACTTTTTACACTTTCTAATATTACCAATAATATACTGGCAATAATGGCTATTAATAAAATAACATCAAATAATTTACCTTCTTTGGTATCTGCTTCATAAATAATTTCATGAAGTTTACTTTTCCAAGATGTATTATTGTCTTTTTTTTTCAAAATATAGATATTATTTCTATTACAATACTACAAATATTAAATCAAATTAAAAATATTATCAGCTAATTTTCTTAGTATTTATAAGGGTTTGTAAAAAAAATAAAAAAAAAAGCAACTTTTTTAAAACCATACTCTTCATCTTCTCGTAAGTATGGTGAATTTCAATTAAAAATTAATATAAAATTCGAACAATGAAAAACATTAAAATTTTATCAGAAATATTAACTATAACACTTATTAATTTAATGGCAATATCAACAATTCATATTGATACAAAAAATAAAGACTTTTTAACAAGTTTTCCTTATTTGGCTTCACCTTGGTAAAGTCGAGATTACTGGTTCATGTTTGGGGGAATGTGAATCAGTTAAAATAAAAGCTTAAAAGTATTAAATACCCCTAATATTTAACTTTAAAGCTTTATTATAAAATCCCCTAATTAAATAAATTAAAGAAGCACCCCTAATGTTTTCTTTTAATTAACCCCTAGTTAAATGAATTAAAAAACACCCCTAATGTTTTTTTAATTTACCCCTAAAAATTATCTGGCGTACATTATAAAAAGTACGCCAGCTTTTTTTTACGATTAAAATATTACCAACACAAAAAAGCAAAGCACTTGAAATTACAAAATAAGAATTATTAGAAAGACCAATTAAATATTAATTTGATTTTTATGCCTAGGTTTATTATAAAAATTAGAGCTAGGAAAAGTACTTACAATCAATTTTAAAAATATAAACCCGTTTATTTGGTTAATGTAGTTGGATGAAGTGCTCGTTATATTTTATAACGGGCATTTTTAGTTTAAAAAAAAAGCCTTACATCTGTAAGGCTATATTGTTATTCTCTATAAATCTTCTCGTATAAATCTTTATAAATATCTTTTATAATTTCTCTTTTCATTTTCATGGTAGGTGTTAAATGCCCATCATCTATAGACCAAACGTTTGGTGTGAGTTCAAAACGTTTAATTTGTTCCCATTTACCAAAATTTTTATTACACTTATCTACCTCTTTTTGAATTCTTTTTATAACAATTTCAGAATTTGCAATTTCTTGGTCAGAAGAACCAATTTTTAGTTCTTTATGATTTATCCAACCTCTAATAAATTCAAAGTTGGGTTGTATAATTGCTGCTGGCATTTTTTCTCCTTCGCCCACAACCATTGCTTGTTCAATAAACAAAGATTGTTTTAAATCGCCTTCTAAAAGAGGTGGTACTACATATTTACCGCCAGAAGTTTTAAACATTTCTTTGGTTCTACCAGTAATTTTTAAGAAACCATCTTTATCAAATTCTCCTTTATCACCTGTATGAAAATATCCATTTTTTAAAACCGATACAGATTTTTCTTTGTCTTTATAATAACCCATCATTACGTTAGGGCCTTTTACTAGAATTTCGCCATTTTCTGCAATTTTTACTTCTACATCTTTAATAACTTTACCTACAGTACCCACTTTAAAACCTTGGTTTCTTTGGTCGTTAACGGTAACTACTGGAGATGTTTCTGTTAATCCATAACCTTCCATAATTGGCATACCAGCTGCAGTAAATACTTTTGTTAATCTTGGTTGTAGCGCAGCACTACCAGAAACCATTAATTTTAATTCGCCACCTAAAGCAGCCTGCCATTTAGAAAAAATTAATTTTTTAGCAAGACCTAATTTTTTTTCGTACCACCAACCGTTTGCGCCATTCGGTTTGTAATTCAAACCTAAATTAACAGCCCAAAAGAACAGTGCTTTTTTAATACCTGATAAAGCTTCACCTTTTAAAATAATTTTATCATAAATTTTTTCATATAAACGTGGTACAGCTGTCATTACATTTGGTTTTACTTCTTGTGCATTTTCAGACAGTTTCTCTATACTTTCTGCAAAGTATACAGAAACGCCACAATATTGATATAAATACAATATCATACGTTCGAAAATATGACAAATTGGTAAAAAGCTTAAACCAATATCTTTACCATAATCTAGAGGCACTCTTTCTTTAGAGGCCAAAACATTGGAAACTATATTGTTGTGAGACAACATAACCCCTTTTGGTTTCCCTGTTGTACCAGAAGTGTAAATTAATGTTGCTAAATCTTCTGGTTTTACAGCTTGTTTACGAGCTTCTAATTCAGTATCTAAAGATGTATTTTCTCCAGCTTTTAAAATCTCTTTCCAAGATTTTTCGCCGGCAATATCATCAAAAGTAAAAACCTCTTTTAAACTAGTGTTTTTCTTTATTTTATTGATTTTTTCTAATACTTCTTTATCAGAAACAAAACAATAGATAGATTCTGAGTGATTTAAAACATACTCATAATCTTCTTTACAAATTGTTGGATAAATAGGTACGTTTTGTGCACCTGTTTGTAATACACCAATATCGCAAATGTTCCACTCTGTTCTATTTGTAGTAGAAATAACAGCTATTTTATCATTAGGTTTTACACCTAAACTAAGTAGTCCTCTACTAATTTTATTGGATTGATCTATATATTGTTTTGTAGAAATACTTTGCCAATCACCATTGTATTTTGTAGTAAAAGCTTTATTTAAATTATAAGTTTCTAATTGGTAGTAAGGAAAATCAAATAATCTTTTAATTTCTATGGACATATGTTTTATTTTGAATAACGCAAATTAGGAAATTTACAGCTATTTAACAAATGCTTATTTAAAGAGATTTATTTTTAACAAATATTTAATTTTACATGATTTTTTTAAAGAATAAAGAAAAAAATATAGAGATATACATCTATTTATTTACTTCATATTAAAAAGGTTAGTTAATAAAACTAACCTTTTCATTTGATAAACCATCATAAAAAAATGATAATTTGGGAGAATGCTTTGTACTTTAAACGGAACTAGCTTCTTTAATAAATAAAGAAGCTAGCTATAATCTGGTTTTGGTTAGCCCCTAATCTAACCGTTTTCCATTATGGTGCAATTTACTAACAAACTTTTACATGTATATAGGTATTAATACCTATTTTTTGTCGATTAAATATTTACTGAAGCTTTTTCCGTTAATTTTTGTGTATTTAGAGTCTATTTCATATGCTACATCCATATTGGTTATTATAAAATCACCTGAAACTTGGGTGTATTTTATGTTTAAATCTTCTTCGAATTTTGTGTTTTCAAAAGATACACCATCATAAAATTTTGTGTATTTAAATGTCGCAGAATCTTTAAATAATGCATTCGAAAAACTTACATTATTACTGAATTTAGCGTATTTAAATGTTGCAGTTTCATCAAAAGCTGTGTTTGCAAAACTAATTTCATCATCAAATTTAGCGTATTTAAAGGTAGTATCATCATCAAAACTACTTCCAGAAAAGTCAGTGTTAGATTCAAAACGAGAATATTTAAACATTGCTTTTCTTTCGAAATTACAATTCTTAAAAATGGCATTATCTTCAAAGCTTGCTGTAAATGTATAACCAGAATCTTCATGTGGTATATAAGCTAAAACATCATTTTTAAATATGCAGTTTACAAAAGAAATATTTACATCTATCATTTTTTTAACTTGGTTGGTAGAGTAGTTGTTAGAGTTCCAGTTAAACCAACCACTTTTTTTCTTTCTTTTTGGCAGTTTTTCTAAAGCATCATCCATATAAGTGAAATCTAAAACGCCAACAATAGTTGCGTTTTTGTAAGATATGTTTTTACCGTCTTTTATGTCTTGCATAATATCTGAGGCTTCAATAGTTTTTTGTGCAAAAGAAAAAGTGGTTGTCAAAAATAAACTAAGGGTCAATAATGTAATTTTATGTTTCATGTTGTATAGAGTTTTGATTGTGTTTTTATATAATGACTATTCAATATTTTATTTGTGACAGTTTTTTGTAATTATTTTGTTTTATCAAATAATAATAAGCAAAAAAAAAAGACCAAATTTAATTTGATCTTTTTTTATATAACGTATACTAAAAAATTATTTATTATCTAAAATCCAATTTTTAGCATTTACAAATGCTTCTAACCAAGGTGTTACGTCGTCTTTTCTTCCAGCAGGGTAATTGGCCCAGTTCCATTGGAAAGTAGAACGCTCTATATGAGGCATCGTTACTAAGTGACGCCCTGTTTTATCTGCCATCATTGCTGTATTAAAATCTGAACCATTAGGGTTATTTGGATAACCTTCATATCCGTATTTTGCAACAATATTGTAATTTTCTTCACTTTCTGGCAAGTTAAACTTACCCTCTCCATGAGAAATCCAAACACCTAATTCTGTACCTGCTAAAGAGCTTAACATAACTGAATTATTTTCTTGTATTTTAACAGAAGTAAAAGAACTTTCGTGCTTTTTAGAGTCGTTATGTACTAATTTTCCATGAACTTTATGATCTGGATTTATTAAATCTAATTCCATCCATAATTGCGCACCATTACAAATACCAACCGATAAAGTATCTTTTCTTGCAAAGAATTTTTGAAGAGCATTATTTGCTTTTTCGTTGTATTTAAAAGCACCTGCCCAACCTTTAGCAGAGCCTAAAACATCTGAATTAGAAAAACCACCTACAGCTCCAATAAATTGGATATCTTCTAAAGTTTCACGACCAGAAATTAAATCTGTCATGTGTACATCTTTTACATCGAAACCAGCTAAATACATAGCATTTGCCATTTCACGTTCTGAGTTTGAACCTTTTTCTCTAATGATAGCAGCTTTAGGTCGTGTACTCTCAATAACAGGAAGTTTTCCTGTAAAATTTTCTGGAAACTTATATTTTAACGGTTGTTTTTTGTAATTATCAAATCTATCTTTTGCTAAATTATTTGCAGTTTGTTTTTGGTCTAATAAATAAGAAGTTTTATACCAAACATCTCTTAATTCTTCAACATTAAAAGAAAAATGATCTTCATTATTTTTTATAGTTACGTTACCAGAATTGTTAGCTGTACCAATTTTAAAAGCTGCAATACCAGCTTCTTCAAGCACACTTTCTACAGAAGCATCAGCTTGAAAAACAATTCCTGCATTTTCTGAGAATAATACTTTTACAGAATCCTCTTCATTTAATTCAGAAATATCAAAATTTGCACCCAAGTTTACATCAGCAAAACACATTTCTAATAAAGTAGTAATAAATCCACCAGAAGCAACATCATGTCCTGCAACAATTTTATCGCTCTTTATTAATTTTTGAATGGTATTAAAGGTTTTCTTTACATAAGAAGGATTGGTAACATCAGGAGCTTCATTTCCAATCGCATTTAAAGTTTGATTGAATGAGCTTCCACCTAATTTATACTCGTCTTGAGAAACATTTATGTAATAAATATTGCCACCATCTACTTGTAAAACGGGTTCTACTACTTTTGTAATTTCGTTACAATTTCCTGCAGCAGAAATAATTACAGTTCCTGGAGAAATCACATCACCTTCAGGATACTTTTGTTTCATAGAAAGCGAATCTTTTCCTGTTGGAACGTTGATACCTAAATCAATCGAAAATTCTGAAACAGCTTTCACTGCTTTGTACAAACGAGCATCTTCACCTTCGTTTTTACAGGGCCACATCCAATTTGCAGATAACGAAATACTTTTTAAATTATCTTTTAAAGGTGCCCAAATAATATTGGTTAATGCTTCTGTAATTGAATTTCTACTACCAGCTTCTGGATGAATTAAACCAGAAATAGGAGAGTGGCCAATTGTGGTTGCAATACCTTCTTTTCCTTTATAATCTAAGGCCATTACACCCACATTATTTAATGGAATTTGAAGAGAACCTACACATTGCTGTTTGGCAACTTTACCACCAACACATCTATCTACTTTGTTAGTTAACCAATCTTTACAAGCCACAGCTTCTAGCTGTAAAACCTGTTTTAAATAGATTTCTAAATTTTTGGTTTTGTAACGTGGATTTTTATAATTTCTAACAACAGTATTGTCTGTCATAATTGTTTTAGGTGAAGACCCAAACATGTCTTCTAATGCTAAATCCATTGGTTTTTTACCAGTGGTTTTAGATTCGAATGTAAATCTATCATTGCCTGTAACATCACCCACTGTATACATTGGCGAACGTTCTCGTTCTGCAATTTTTTGTAAAGTATCTATATGTTTTTCAGCAATTACCAATCCCATTCTTTCTTGAGATTCGTTACCGATAATTTCTTTAGCTGATAAAGTTGGATCTCCAACGGGTAATTTGTCTAAATCTATTTTTCCTCCAGTATCTTCTACCAATTCAGACAAACAATTTAAATGTCCACCTGCACCATGATCGTGAATAGATACGATAAAATTTTCATCACTTTCTACCATACCACGAACTGCATTGGCAGCACGTTTTTGCATTTCTGGATTCGATCTTTGAACTGCGTTTAATTCAATTCCTGAAGCAAATTCGCCAGTATCTGCAGAAGAAACTGCTGCACCACCCATACCAATTCTGTAGTTTTCTCCACCAAGAATTACAATTTTATCACCAGCATTAGGTGTCTCTTTTATTGCTTGATTCGCTTTACCATAACCAATACCACCAGCTTGCATAATTACTTTATCGAAACCTAATTTTCTAGGTTTAGCAGTACTTGAAGATGTATTTTCTTCGTGCTCAAAAGTTAATACAGAACCTGTAATTAATGGTTGTCCAAACTTGTTACCAAAATCTGATGCTCCGTTTGACGCTTTTATTAAAATATCCATCGGAGTTTGATATAACCATTTTCTGGCTTCAAACTTGTCTTCCCAAGGTCTGTTTTCTTCTAATCTAGAATAAGAAGTAAAATAAACAGCTGTACCCGCTAATGGTAAAGAGCCTTTACCACCTGCTAAACGATCTCTTATTTCTCCTCCAGAACCTGTTGCAGCTCCATTAAAAGGCTCTACAGTTGTGGGGAAGTTGTGTGTTTCTGCTTTTAAAGAAATAACAGATTCAAACTCTTTGGTTTGATAAAATTCTGGAACCTCTGGTTTTTTAGGTGCAAACTCTTCAACTTTTGGACCTTTTATAAAGGCAACATTGTCTTTGTATGCAGAAACAATATCATTTGGATTTTCTTTAGACGTTTCTTTAATCATTTTAAATAGGGAAGAGGGTTGCTCTTCTCCATCAATAACAAATGTTCCGTTAAATATTTTATGACGACAGTGTTCTGAGTTTACTTGGCTGAAACCAAATACTTCAGAATCTGTTAATTTTCGACCAATTTTAGTAGCAACATCTTCTAAATATGTAACTTCTTCATCACTTAAAGACAATCCTTCTTGCTTATTATAAGCAGCAATATCATCAATTTCTAAAATATTTTCTGGTTGTATTTTTATTGTATAGCAATCTTGATGTAAACCCTTAAATTTCTCTGAAATCATTGGGTCAAAATCTGTAAAATCTTCTGAAACAGCAGTAAACTCTTCAATTCTAATGATGTCTGAAATACCCATATTTTGGGTGATTTCTACAGCATTTGTACTCCAAGGAGTTATCATTGCAGCTCTTGGCCCAACAAAAAAAGCATCTAATGTTGATGCTTCTATTTTTGGCTGATTGCCAAATAACCAAGTTAATTTGTTGATGGTTTCTGGAGTGAATTCTTTTGTTGTTTGAACAGCAAAAACTTTGCTGTTTACGTTTCCAAAGAAATGAATCATTAGTAGTGTGTTGTTATTGTTAATTTGTAAAATTATAATTTTAAGTCTAAATAAACCTATTTTTAAAGAAAATTATTTAGTCTTTTTAAACGATTTTATTAACAAATTTAGTAATCTATTGAAAGTAAAAAGGAGTTCATTGCTGAACTCCTTTTTTATTAATTTTTTATCAATTTTTTGGATATGTAACTATTTTCAGAAGTTATTTTTAAGAGATAAACTCCAGATTTTAATTCTTTTAAATTGATAGAATTATTGTTTTCTGTAATTTCTTTTGAAACTATTTTTTTTCCTAGAATATTATAAATATCAACTTTAATACTTTTTGTTGTTACAAAGTTTACAATATTTCCACTTACTGGATTAGGATAAAATTTAACGCTATTAAGTATCTCAAAATTTGTAGTACTTAACGTTCCGTTATAATTACCAATATCACTGGTTGTGTTTACCGGGAAAAAGGTCCATTCTCTTTGCTCATTGTAATCTGTAGTAGGTTCTGTTATTTCTAAATTTCTTCTTAGTGTAATATTTTGTCCAAAGTTATCAGTTCCGTCTAAATCTCCAATGATATCGATTAAAACATCGTTTTTAAACAAACCAACTCTATCATCACCATTAAAGGTCAAAGGTGTTTCGTTTGGTACTTTTATGTCTGCTTCATTTTGTAGTTTTACATCTCCTGCATCTGCATTTATAATTACAAAAACGTCATTAATATTAATTGAATATCCTGATAAATCTAGAGGAGTTTCCCAAATTCCATTAGATTGTCTTTTAATGGTATAAGGTGATAAATCGACATTATTACTGGTAAGGTTTACGATTTCTACAGCTTTATTAAAACCAGAACCTTCTACATATTCTGAAAAAAATATTTCCGAGATATTATTACTACCATCTGTTGTTATTGCATTTACAGGATCTGAAATGGTTGATTTATTGTTGGCAATATCTTCTGCTTGAATAGTTATTACATATGTTGTAGAAATTGCTAAATTGGTTACATTGTAATTAGTAGCAGAAGTTGTTGTTAAAGAATTACCGTCTAAAAAGATTTCATATTGTAAAATTCCTGAATTGTCTGTTGAGGCTGTCCAGTTAATTTGAAAACTACTACCTGTTTGATTTGAAATTAAAATATTTGAAGGAACTGAAGGCGCTGTTGTGTCTGCTAATGTTTTTGAATTTATACCAGCAGAAGGTGTTGATTTGTTTTTTGCAACATCTTTTGCAATAACAGTAACTACATAATCTGTATCAGGAGTTAAGTTTTGTACAGTAAATGTAGTATTAGAAGTTTCCCCAGCTATATTTCCATTTAATAGAATATCATAGCCAGATACACTTTCGTTATCTATAGAAGCGGTCCAAGAAACATTAAAAGATGTTGTTGTAATATCAGAAACAACTACGTTTGTTGGTGAAGTTGGTGCTTCAGTATCTAGAGTTGTAAAAATACCCCAAGAGTCTTCTGCAGCATCACCACCCCAAATTCTTGTTGCTAAATACGCATTATCAATAAATGGATTTCTATTTCCTTGAGCATACGTATTCGATATATTTCCATGATACGTGTTTCTTTGTCTTTCAAAATCAGAAACTGGATCTTCTACGTTCCATTTTAGAAATAAATCTACCATATCATCTGGTGTATTTGCATTGCTGCCATTACCAACTCTTGATGGTAAGCAAACTTGACCATATCTCACATACATGTACATCATCATTCTTGCAACATCACCTTTCCACTCATCTCCAGGGTACCAACCACCTGAAACATTTCCAGAATTACCAGAACCGTCAGCAAATATTGTATTACCTCTTTGGCTGTTATAACTTACATCTGAAGGTCTTAAATGATGCGCATCTGCTCCAGGACCAACTGTACCTAAATCTGGATTCCCCAAAGATCTTGGGTACACATGTTCTCTGTTCCATTCTCCTTGTGCACCTCCATTATCATTTACACCTCTAGTTCTAGATAATTCTCCAGAAGCTGCATAACCATAAATCAATAGAACCTCAGAACTGTTTTCTGGGTTAAGATCGGTAACTTTTGATGCTTCCCAAACACCTGGTGTGTAAACCAAAAAGTTTGTATGAGTTGATATAATTCTGGTTGCTAAATCTTCTTTTAAGGCAACACCACTTTTTGAAAAATCGATACCATTATAGTATGCTTCTTGAGCTATAATTGATAAAGAAAAAAGGGAGATAAATAAAAGTACTATTTTTTTCATATGAGAGTTTAATAATTTTTGTGTTATAGATTTTATTTTAAAAAATTAGTTTTTTATTAATTTTTTAAAAGTTACTTGTTTTTCAGTGGTAACTTTTACCATATAAACCCCTGTTGCTAAATTATTTAGGTTAATATTGCTATCAATATTAGATAGTTTTGTATTTAAAACTTGTTTTCCTGTAATGTTATAAATCTGAATCTGAGCATTTTCTGATAGATTAAAAAATAATTTACTTCCATTTAGAGGATTTGGATACATTTTAAAGTTATTTAAAAAAACATTACTTGTGCTTAAAGTAGAAGTATGGCTTCCGAAATCAGCAACGGTTCCAGCAGGTAAAATTTCCCATTCACTTTCATCAAACCTCGTATTTGGAGCTATAATTGTTGACTTTCGTCTGTAGGTTTTATTCTGTATGTGATTACTACTATCATCTTCATTCCCAATAATATCTATCAATACTCCATTTTTATATAAACCAACAGGATCATTACCATTAAAATTCATTGGAGATCCAAAACCATAGGGAGAGGTGTCTATATTTGGTGGACCAAATAAATCTGCTTCATCTAAAAGGATTTGTTTGGTTACATCTGCGTGCACAATTACAAATACATCTCCAGGTACAATATCTACATCACCTAAAGGATAATCATCTACCCAAGAACCTCCATTAGATTGCTTTTGAATAGAATATGCTGATAAATTTATAGTACTACCTGTAAGGTTTACAATTTCAAGAGCTTTTTCATTTCCAGAAGAAGGTTCTGCATATTCAGAGATAAAAAGTTCTGAAACGCCATTAAAACCACCTGCAGTAGTAGTTGCAGAAATTGAAGCCGTTTTATCAGACTTGTTATTATCCGTGTCCTTTGCTAAAACTTGTACGGTATATGTAGTTGATCCACTTAAACCACTTACTGTATAAAAAGTATCTGTGGTTGTACCATCTAAACTATTGTTTATATAAATTTCGTAATTAGCAACGGCATTATTATCGGTAGAAGCTGTCCAAGAAACTTTAAAAGAAGAATCTGTTTGGTTACTAACTACAACATTTGTTGGAATAGAAGGTGGGTTTGCATCTTGTAATGTTGTACCATTTACAACAGCACTTGCTGCTGACATATTGTTAATCAAATCTTTTGCGACTATAGAAAAAGAATATGTAGTGTTTGTATCTAAATTTGA
This sequence comes from Polaribacter sp., assembly GCF_965656025.1. Taxonomy (GTDB): domain Bacteria; phylum Bacteroidota; class Bacteroidia; order Flavobacteriales; family Flavobacteriaceae; genus Polaribacter. Next base: position 47,953 of record NZ_CBFHJT010000005.1, on the reverse strand, counting down.
CACTGTTATACTGGTATTACTAGTTTGTTCTTGTAAAACACCATTTACAAACACATTATAACTGGTAACTCCTATATTATCTGAAGAAGCGTTCCATGAAACATCAATAGAGTTTAAAGATATATTACTTAAAGTTACGTTTGATGGTGTTGTTGGCGCTTGTGTATCTGTTGGTACATATAAATTCCAACGGTCTTCTGCAGAGTTTCCTCCCCAAATTCTTGTTGCTAAATAAGGGTTGTCTATAAACGGATTTCTGTTTCCTTGAGCAGCTCTATTCGAGGTATCTTCATGATAATTGTTTCTGGCAATTTCTATAGCTGAAACAGGGTCTTCAACATTCCATTGTAAGAAAAGGTCAATCATATCATCTTGTGTAAATTTTTTGCTACCTACACCAACAGCAGTGGGTAAACAAACACTACCATATCTTACATACATATACATAATCATTCTAGCAGCATCTCCTTTCCATTGATCACCTGGATACCAAGCTGCAGTATTAGGACCATCTAATCCTTGATGAAAATCTACATTAGAAAAACCTGAATTACCAGTACCTCTTCCGTATTTTCTATTATTTCTGGTAGAATTACGAGTTCTATCTGCTGCTCTTAAATGATGCGCATCTGTTGCTGGCCCTGGAACGTCTGTATCTAAAACAGGGTTTGCTAAAGATTTTGGAAAAACGTGTTCTCTGTTCCAAACAAATAAATCTCCGCTTCCATTATCTTGTAATCTATTATCTCTAGAAAGGTCGTTGGTATCATCATTATCAGTTCCATCTTCCCAACCATAAAATAAAATTACATCACCAGAAAAATTAACATTATCATCAGTTGCTTTGGTGGCATCCCAAACATCAGGTCCACTACTTGTATATTCTAAAAAACGAGTATGGGTTGCAATTATTTTAGTAGCTAAGGCTTCTTTTAAATCTGAACCAGATAATTGTAAATTAACGTCATTATAATAAGTTTCTTGGGCAAAAGAAACAAATGAAGTGATACTTAAAAATAAAAAAAATAATTTTTTCATCATATATATGTATTATTGTTTAAAATAGATGTTTCTTTTTCAGTAATTTAGAGTTGTAACATTACAAAATGCTAAGCTTTTTTTCTTTCTAAAAGCGCCATATAAAATCCGTCAAAACCAGATTTGTGTGCAAGCACTTTTTTATCTGATACAAAGGTAAACTCTTTTCCTGCTTCTGATGTTAAGAAAGTATTAACTTGATCTTGATTTTCTGATGGAAGTATAGAACAAGTGGCATATACCATTTTACCACCTGGTTTTACCATTTTAGAGTAGCTTTGTAAAACTTCTTGTTGTACTTTTTTAATGTTTTCTATAAATTCTGGCTGTAATTTCCATTTAGAATCTGGGTTTCTTCTAATGACACCTAAACCAGAACAAGGAGCATCAATTAAAACTCTATCTGCTTTATCATAAAGTTTTTTAATTGGTTTTGTAGAGTCAATAACACGCATATCTATATTATGTGCTTTATTTCTTCTAGCCCTAATTTTTAATTTTTTCAACTTACTTTCGTAAATATCCATAGCAATAATTTGCCCTTTATTTTCCATTAAGGCAGATAAATGTAGGGTTTTACCACCAGCACCAGCACAAGTATCTACTACTTTCATACCTGGTTGTACGTCTAAATATGCTGCAACTAATTGTGACGAAGCGTCTTGAACTTCAAAAAAACCATTATGAAAAGCTTCTGTCTTAAATACATTGGCTCTTTCTGGTAACACCAATGCATCTGGATGATTGGGCACGAATTCTGTAATTACGTTTTCGGTTCTTAATTTTTTCTGAAGAACTTCTTTCGTAATATTTAAAGTATTTGTTCTTAAAATTACTTTGGCTTGCTCGTTTAAAGCAGTAATTTCTTTGGTCCAAATTGTTTCACCTAGTTCAGCCACACATAGCTCATCAATCCAATCAGGAATAGACTCTCTGAATTTTCTAATTTTAGATAGTTCTGCGAAACGGCCTTTAATTCTTCTTTCTGGCACATCTCCAATTTGATTCCAGTCTGGTAATCCAATTCCTCTTAAAATACACCAAACAGAAAATAATCTCCAGATATTGTCTCTATCATATGGCACTTTTACTTCTGCTATTTCTGCATATAATCTGTTCCACCTAACAATTTCGTATATGGTTTCAGCCACAAATTTACGATCTCTTGCGCCCCAACGTTTGTCTCTCTTTAAAGCTTTTTCTACAGCTTTATCTGCATAAACGCCTTCGTTAAATATATCTCTAATACTGTCTATAACAGCAAATGTTAAATTTCTATGTAATCTCATCTTATTTGTAATAGTTTTCAAAGTTACAAATAAGATATAATTTAAAGCTTACAAAGTATTTAAAGTTTTTGATTGTTTTTTATTATTTTTTACTAAAATAATAACTGCGTAAATTATGGCCAATACTAATAAACAAATACTATATTGATTTATAGGCAAACCTGGAGGAGATGGAGGTGGTGGTGTATTCGGAGGAGGAAGTAATTGTAAGGCCAAAATCATATTAAAAAAATTAATTGTTTAAAATTATTTTCTTTGAAAATTCACCATTACTAGTTTTTAATTTTACAAAGTAAATATTTGTTGGTAGCTCTTTGTTAAGACTTAATTGAATTGTTTGTTTTTCATTTTTTAATTGCCAGTCATATATTTTTCTTCCTAGAATAGAGTATACTTGTACTTTATTAATTTTTATATCTTTTTCTTTAGATATTACCAATAATTTATTTTTATTATCTACATGAATTTTTGTGAAACTATTTAAATAATCTTCTTCTTGTATTGTAAGTGTTGTATTTGTAGATTTAAATGCAAGAAAAAAACGATCACTATACTTACCTTGGTCTAATGCAAATGTTACTTTATTATTAATAATTTCATATGATTTACCTGTAACTTTGTCTAAAATATATACCAACCTTTCAATATTTTTAATTTCATCAATATTAAAGCTTACATAACCATTTGTACCCATAATTATTTCTAGTGGCACTTCTAAGTTTTCTGATATATCTTCTACACCAGCAATAACATATTTGTTATCATCATTTGGAAATTTCCAATAAAAATCTGTATTACCTATATCATAAATTTCAGAATCATATCCTTTATCATAATTAAAGGAATTATATTGACTAAAAGAAATACCAATTTGTCTATGAAATAGTTTACTGTTTTCTATGCTATTAAAATCCATACCTAATTTTATTAAAGGTAATTTCGAAATACTATTTGCATCTGTTTTTTTATTTGTTTTAAAAAACACTGCATCCTCACCTTCTAAGACATATTCTCTTTGACTATTGTTAAAAGTTATGGTGCCACCATTCGAAGTACCTCCTTGTACAAAGAAACCTTGACCAACAGCAATATAGGGTTTAGGTTCTTTATAAGTAATATCACTACCACCAACACTTGGAGCACAAGCAACTTCACCATCATCATCTTTTAAATTTATACAATCCAACTTAAAAGGAGTCGCATCTATAGATTCTAAGGTTATATCACTACCTGATTCTATACAGATTGCAATTTCAATAACTTCGTAATTATGCTGTCCAGTTCGGTTTAACTCATAGTCTTTAATAGTATTTGAGTTTATTTTAATTCTTAATTGCTTCTCTTGAATAGTATTATATCTAATCCTTAAAGTATCTATAGCACCAGGAATGTTTTGAAAAGTTACAGACTGATTCATACCTGCTAATATTACATCAGCTTTAGTTTGATCTATGCTAGAGTTTTCTACTTTAGCACCACCAGAAATTAAAGCTGATTCTGCTTCTAAAATAGTATTAATAGGACCTCTAGCAGCATTTTTAGCATTTACTCCTATGGCCAGAGTTCTTGCTGCATATCCACCAACATATCCACTATAATTATGACCTGAAGAATTTCCGTTACCAGAAGATTTTTCTCCTGCATGTTCCCAAAAATATAATGTACCACTAATACTGTTTATATTGTCTTCTATAAATTTTTTAACACTTATAGTAGATGAATATGGATTAGCTAACAAATAAGATTCTTTACTACCAATAGTTGTTGTAATATTTCCATCTTTAGGTACACCTACAAATGTGTAATTTTGTTCTCTTCCAGGTCCTTTCATTATAAAACCATCTGTATTTTCTATTGTACCTGAACTAAATTTTTGTTCCCAAGCAGCTCTTTTACTTTCATTCGCGGCATAAGTATATATCCAATAATTTGCTAATGAAATAGGATTGTTTGGGCTACCCTCGAAATTACCATCAAAACCACCAATCCAATTGATGTCTTTTGCAATACCTGATGTACCACTACCATTAATAACTCCTGATACATTTGTAGGGTTTGTACCATCCTTTAGTACATCACCTACAGTATATGTTGTACTTCCTGTAGATGATGTAACAGGAGAACCCATGTAATTAAACCTATATTTACTAGGTACCGTAGAGTTTTGATCTACTAATAACTTACCTGTTGTTCCTGTAACTAAACTAGCACCTTGATGTGTTTGTATTAGTTGTGCTGCACCATTTTTAGAAGGATTTACTAAACGAATTTCTCCATTTAAAACAATATCATTTGTAACTAATAATAAATTGTCTGTTATAGAAAATTTTCTATCTCTGTTTACTCTGAATCTTCTGGCACTTAATGTATTATTAGTATGATTATAATCTTCGTCTATAACAACATGACGAGATCTATCTGGGTAACCATTACTCCATGTATTACCTGTTCTGTAGGTAGGGTATATTCTATGCAAACCTAATAAAATAGATGCATCTATATTAGCTGTATTTACTTCAGAAATTAATGGGTCATGAACATGCCTTTGTGCGCCACCAGCTGCTAATAATCTGTAAGGATTTAAATTATCATCAACAAAAGATATCCATTCGACTGCTGTGAATGCTTTATTTGGTTCTGTTATTGCATCAATTCTAACAAATGATGTATTATCTGTTAAATCTTCAACTATTTCATACCTATATTTGTAAGAATTATCATCATTTGTTCTAGATAGGGTAATAATATCATTTGTACCTGCTATATCTGTTAAAGCATTGTTAGTTATTATTATGGCTGCATCATTAATATTTGTTATTGTATTTGCACTATTTTTAAATAACACAGATTGACCTGGATCTAAAGCACTATTAACAATATATACAGCATCTGGAGTTACATCTGTTTGGTCTCCAGTTTTGTTTTTGTATAACTGAATTTTTATATTGTTAGCGGCTATGGTTCTGGTTTCATGAATGTTTGTAATTTCTATCCATTTTTCTGAACCATAGTGATAAACTTGTGTAATTATTGGTACTCCATCTAAAGTTTTATCTCTATAATCTACATCTCCTATTGTTAATACATCATTATCTGTATCTGTAAAATTATCAGTTTGTGTATTATCGTATTTTCCATTTATATCTGTATATCCTAAATCAATACTACCTGTTTCTACTAAATTATTGAGTCCGTTAACACCAAAAGTTCCCGTAGATTTTCCATTGCCATCATTTGGTAAATTTTCTCCAGATTCTAAAACATCAAAAACACCATCGGCATCTGAGTCTAAATCTAAGTAATCTGGCAAAGTGTCTTCATCTGTATCTATTACTGATAATCCGCCAGTATAGGCAGTATCAATACCTTTTGCATCATAAACACCGTTTGGGGCTAAGTAATCTATTGTTGATTGTGCTTCTATATTATCTGGAATTCCATCATTATCTGAATCTAAATCTAATGAGTTTATAACACCATCTCCATCAATGTCATTAAGGGTATATTTACATTGTAATAATCCAAAAACGATATTATCGACACCAACATCGTTTCCAGCACTTCCTTTAGGCTGATCATTAATAATCACAACATCTAAAGCATCAGTTGTTGCAACAAAGTTTAATGCAACCCTTTTCCAAAGATCATTATTTGCTACTCCTATTGATGAAGAAGAAATTGATTGTAAAACGGTACCAGAAGTATCTTGTATTTCTAGTCTAAATATTGGTAAATCGTCACAGTTATTACATAAACCAGCTAAATCTAATCTAAATCTATATGTTCCTCCAATAATTAAATCTGTTAGAGATTGACGGTAAAACTCAGTATTACCCTGATTAATCATATTTATAGATAAATACCTTCCATTTGTAGAACCACCTTCTGGACCAGAAAATTGGTCTATGTTAGCATCTAAATCTCCATTTAGGTCAGTACGGTTATATTGTGCTAAACCATCACCACTATTAGATGAAATTACTGCATAATCTCCATCAGGTATAGCACCACTAGCTGTATAATTGTGATTTTTCACATTTGAATTTGTAGTTCTAGTATTACCTGTTCCAAAATCTTCACTAAATAAAACAAGTATTTCTTCTTTGTCAGCAATAGTACATTCTCCATTTTCTATTACGTCTAAAATACCATCATTATCATCATCTAAATCCACATCATCACTAATTGTATCTCCATCTGTATCTACTACATCAATACTATCATCTCTATAATCTACATCTCCTCCAGATTTTGAAACGTCATCGTCTTCATCAGGAAAGTTATCTGTTTGAGTATTGTCAAAAGAACCATTAACATCTAAGTAATTGTCCTCGTTGTCGTAAGCATTGTCTAAACCGTTATTTCCTACAACAGCAGTAAGGGTTAAACCAGCTTCTGTAGTATCTAATACACCATCATTATCTGAGTCTGTGTCTAAATAATCTGCTATGTTATCACTATCTGTATCTATTACAGATAATCCGCCAGTATAAGCAGTGTCAACGCCATCTGCATCATAAACGCCATTTGGTGCCACATAACCAATTGTAGACTGTGCTTCTATATTATCTGGAATACCATCATTGTCTGAGTCTAAGTCTAAAGAATTTTGTATACCATCACTATCATTATCTAAATCTAACGAAGCCTCTAGTTTGATATCATCTTCTGACCAAGTAATTGTTTTAGAATATCTAACAGCATCTATTAAACCAGCAAACCCAGATGTGCTCACACCTGAAGAATCACCCCCAAAAGAACCTCCTATACCACCATCGCTTGAATGATTTGGTATTTCTGTTGTACTTGTTGATGTTGTTGCTGGTATACCATCTAAATAAACAGTCATAACACCACTATTGTATGTAGCGGCAACATGATGCCAAATATTGTCGATTGTTAATGTAGTAGGATGCGTAATATCTGTTTGATTACCCGAATTTCTTGTAGAATATGTTAACACACCATTATTTAGCCATAAAATAGAACCATGTGTACCACCCCCTTCTTCATAAATTGTTCTGTTACCTGATAAGTTACTAGGCTTTATCCATGCTGAAAAGCTTATGTTAGTGTATGTACTTTCCATAAAATCACCATCTTGACTATACCTTATCCTATCATTTCCTCCATTAAAATTAGCAGAATGGGACCCTTGAATTGCGTCTGTAGAGAATGGAGGTGTGTTACCATCTCCTGATCTTTCATTATTACCATTTCCCGAAACATCATTTGTAGTATTGTCTAAAGTCCAGTAGGCGTCTACAGTAGTAACTGTAAAAAATGGATTTTCAACAGTATCTAAAATCCCATCATTATCATCATCTAAATCTACACTATCTATTACGCCATCACCATCTGTATCAATATCTGTATTAATTATGTCATCAGAAGTTACTTCAATCGTATCTAAAGCGATATCACTTCTGTAACCATCACCTATAATTGCTTCAAAACGGATAATAATCTCTTGATTACTGTAGTCGCTTAAATCTACAGTACCTGTTAACCAATCATTACCTTGATCACCTGAAACAGTAAATAATTTAGAATAATTAGGATTGTTTCTAGGACTTACCCAAACATTAAGAGTACCCATGTCTCTACCATCCATATGGTATTTAAAACTTAAGGAAGCATTTTCTTTAGCTGTTAAATCAAATGGTTTTTGTATCCATGTTTTATCACCCTCGTCTCGTGGATTACTAGCTTCTGCGTATATATATATGTTTCCTGAATCAGCTGAATCAGGTCCTGTTTGATTAGAAGGTGTTTCTCCTGACTCTCTTTCCCAGTTAAAATCATCTCCAGATACTTGAATCCAACCATCGAAATCTGACTCGAAACTATCTTGAGCGTAAAATGAAGAAAAAGAATTTAATAGAAGAAGTATTAATATTAAAGTAATTTTATTACTTGTTATTTTAAAACTGTAACTTTTAAGATTTCCCATAATTAAAAAAAAACTATATAATTATTTTTATTTCTAAATTATAATTGTTTGTTTAGAACAAATCGGGGACCTCAAATGTAATCTGTAATTAATATCTTTCGTACATGATATGTATCAAATACCTTTTATTTATGACGAAAAGCCTCTTTGTTTGTGTCAAGTAATTTATCTTGTTATTAGTAAGTTTTAAAGTGACATCGATTTTATTGAGCTAGTATTGTTTAAATGGAAAAAATGTATTAAACATTATTTGAAAAATCAATTTTAGGTTAATTTAAATCAATAAAATGGTAATTTTAGTATTTTAAATCTAGAAATAAGGTTGGTAACTTAACAATAAAAAGAAATTGTTAAATAAAATGCTAATTGTATGTAAAATAAATGACTTTGGTTTTTCTTAGAATTTGCAAATTTGTTTATAAGAAATATTTTAAAATTTACGATTTATTAAAAGTTACTTTTTGCTTTATTAGTTTATATATTTTCATTCTCATTTATATTGGCTATTTTCGTTATTCTATTTTTTAAAAGTGAATTTAGACCAACCCATTACATATATAAAAGGCGTAAGTGTACAAAAAGCAGCATTGTTGTTTGCAGAATTGGGTATAAAAACCTGTAACGATTTGCTACATTTTTTCCCTTTTAGGTATATAGATAAAACGCAGTTTTATGCTATTAAAGATTTGCAACCTAGTACTGCTGAAGTACAAACTGTGGGTAAAATTACGCGTGTAAAATCGGTAGCACAAAAAAGAGGTAGTAGGTTAGTAGCTACTTTTCAAGATGCTACAGGCTCTATGGAATTGGTTTGGTTTAAAGGGCAAAAATGGATAAAAGATTCTTTAAAAATTAACCAACCCTATGTGGTTTATGGCAAATTGAATCATTATAATGGTAGTTTTAGTATTCCGCATCCAGAAATGGAACTGGTAACCGAATACAAGAAAAAGTTGCAAACTAAAATGCAACCTGTTTATCCATCTACAGAAAAATTAACGAATTCTGGGGTTTCTAATAAATTGATGCGAACATACTTGCAGAATTTATTACAACAATTTTATGATGGTATTCAAGAAAGTTTATCGCAAGAAATAATAACAGACTTTAAGCTAATGCTGAAAAGAGATGCTTTGTTAAATGTACATTTTCCTAAAAGTCAAGAAAATTTAGCCAAAGCACAAAGTAGATTAAAATTTGAAGAGCTGTTTTTTATTCAGTTGCAATTATTGCGCAAAAAACTCATCAATAAAACCAAAAATAGAGGTTTTGTTTTTGAAAATGTTGGAGAGAAATTCACTGATTTTTACAGAGATCACTTACCATTTGAGTTGACTAATGCACAAAAACGAGTTTTAAAAGAAATTAGAAAGGATGTAGCCTCTGGTGCACACATGAACCGACTTTTACAAGGAGATGTTGGTTCTGGAAAAACTATTGTTGCAATACTAACTATGCTTTTAGCGATTGATAATGGGTTTCAGGCAACAATTATGGCACCTACTGAGATTTTAGCAAATCAGCATTATACAGCAGTTTCAGAATTGTTAGAAGGTATGAATCTAAAGGTTGCTCTTTTAACAGGTTCTGTAAAAACAAAAAAAAGAAGAGAAATTCATGCAGATTTAGAAGATGGAAGTTTGCATATTTTAGTGGGTACACATGCCTTATTAGAAGATAAAGTACAATTTAAAAATTTGGGTATTGCTATCATTGATGAGCAACATCGATTTGGGGTAAAACAAAGAGCAAAATTGTGGATGAAAGGTGGCATAGTAGATGGAATTTCTCTTCCTCCACATATACTAGTAATGACTGCAACACCTATACCAAGAACATTGGCAATGTCTGTTTATGGAGATTTAGATATTTCTGTTATTGATGAATTACCACCAGGAAGAAAAGAGGTAAAAACGGTTCACAGATTTGATAGCAATAGATTGTCAGTTTTTAAATTTATGAAAGAAGAAATTAAAAAAGGCAGACAAGTATATGTGGTGTATCCCTTAATTCAGGAATCTGAAGCCATGGATTACAAAGACTTAATGGATGGTTATGAAAGTATTTCTAGAGAATTTCCGACGCCAAACTACCAAATTAGTATTGTACATGGTAAAATGAAACCTGCGGACAAAGATTTTGAAATGCAACGTTTTGTAAAAGGAGAAACACAAATTATGGTAGCAACCACCGTAATTGAAGTTGGCGTAAATGTACCGAATGCAAGTGTAATGATTATTGAAAGTGCAGAACGTTTTGGTTTGTCTCAATTACATCAATTAAGAGGAAGAGTAGGTAGAGGTGCAGACCAAAGTTATTGTATTTTATTATCTAGCTATAAATTATCTGAAGAAGGAAAAACCCGTTTAAAAACAATGGTAGAAACTACAGATGGTTTTAAAATAGCAGAGGTAGATTTAAAATTACGTGGTCCAGGTAATTTAATGGGCACTCAACAAAGTGGTGTTTTAAACTTAAAAATAGCAGATGTTGTAAAAGACTCTAAAATTTTAGTTGCTGCTAGAAATACAGCTATGGCTGTTTTACAAGAAGATGATACTTTGTCTAAACCCGAAAATGCACCAATAAAAAAAGCTTACGTAAAGATGACTAAATACTCTAAAATTTGGAGTGAAATTAGTTAAATATTTTACTTTTAACGATTTAAATATTGGTATTTTGTTTTAAATAAAATATTATTAAATTTACGAAATTTTAAAATTATTTTTTTGAAAAAATATAGAAAGGAAATATTTATAGTTCTTATAGCTATTTTTAGCGTATTTCTTTTTTCCTACAATACTTCTGATTCTAAAAAAAATAAAACTTTACCAAAGGTTGTGGATACTGAAAAAACCACCACCAAAAAACCTGCTGCTGTTGCATACTATTCAAAACAATTTACAAGAAACGTAAATCATAAATTAGATTCTTTGCTTAAAAGAGTTCATAAAAGACACGATTTTCATGGAGCTATTTTAGTAGCAAAAAATAAAAAAATAGTATATAATAATCAAATAGGTTATGCCGATTTTAGAAAAAAAACACCCATAAATCAGGAATCTATATTTCAATTAGCATCTGTAAGTAAACAGTTTACAGCAGCAGCAATTATGTTGTTGGCAGAGAGAAACCAATTAAAAATTTCAGATACTGTAAATACTTATTTCCCTGACTTTCCTTACGAGAATATTACCATTAAAAACTTACTAAATCATACTGCGGGATTGCCTAAGTATTTTTGGATTGCAGAGCACCAATGGAATAAAAAAGTACCACCTACAAATAGCGATATGATGCAACTTTTGTCATCTTCTAATGTTCATCGTTTTTTTAAACCTGGTCGTAATTTTGATTATTCTAATACAGCTTATTTTGTTTTGGCTTCTATCGTAGAAAAGGTTTCAGGTATTTCTTTTAATAACTTTTTACAAAAGAATATTTTTGAACCTTTGGATATGAAAAATTCTTACGTTTATAGTGCTATAAATGATGTTGTGCATCAAAACCAATTAAAAGGATTTCGTTTATATAGAGGCTGGAAACATATTGGTATAGGAACTTCGGTAAATGATGGTGTTGTTGGTGATAAAAATGTATATTCTACTGCAGAAGATTTGTTTAAATGGACTTGTGCATTAAATTCAGGAACATTGCTTAGTGAAGCGTCTTTAAATTTGATGTATTCTATGGGAGAAACCATTTACGGTAGAAAAGTGCCCTATGGTTTTGGATTTCGTATAGATCCAAAAGATCAAAAACATATTTATCATCATGGTAGATGGAACGGATTTAGGACAGCTTTAACCAATTATTTAGAAGATGATTTGGTGGTAATTGTTTTAGAACATACTAGTTATAATGCACTAAAAACTTTAAATAAAAAAATAAAGAAAATTGTAGCTAAAAACTTAGAGGTTTAATTTAATAGAGTTTAAAAAAGATAAAATTGATTTTTCTTAATTTTTGAATATTTCGCTAACGGTTTGGATATGGTGCGTGTCCCGCAGGGCATGAACTATACCCGTTGTTGGGACATCGTGTTTTATTTATTTAAATATATCTAAATCAGGTATTTTAAAATTATTCCAATTGTCAACCATACATAGCTTGCAATAGCAAACCATTTCAATACTTTTTCAAGCAATGGACTTTTGGGTGCCATTTCTTTATGGTGCATTACATTTTTTCCTTTATAGAATCCGAAATAGATTAGAACTCCGGATATAGCCAAAAAAACGAGATTTAAATAGAAGGTATAATCTATTTTAAAGTGCTCTTTTTCTGTTATGCTTGTTGAATTAGATTCAGGTATGAGGTCGAGCAAATTGAATCCATAATGCAATAGTAACGAAGTAATTACAAGCGAGGTAAATAACAGGAACAGTATAAACAGAGACATTCTCCAACCGTAGTATTTTGCATTGATACGTAAAACAGGAAACACTACAAGGTCGCTAAATATAAAGGCCATTACTCCTGCAAAACTAACACCCTTTCCAAACAGTAAGGCAGCAAGTGGTATATTACCCATTGAACCAATAAAAGTTAGAAAAGCGGCTATAGGTCCGACAATAACGTGTTCAAGCAATGTTAAAAAATCAAACGATTCTTGACCATTCCCTGTATTAATGAAAAGAGTTTGAAAGAACGAATCTGGAACAAAAGCAGCTACAATTCCTGCTATTGTGAATCCAATGGTTACATCTTTCCAAACCATTTTCCACTCCATAGCATACTGTTTTCCAACTTTCGCCCAATTTTTTGTAGATTTTATTTTTTCACTGAAAGCTTTTTGGTCAAGGTGTTCTTTTTTCTTTTTTCTTTGTAAATTTTTTCGAGCTTTTTTTATGAGTCGGTCTGGTTTGATAATACGAATGAGAAGCCAACTAAAGAGAATGAGTAATATACCTCCGACATATTCTCCCACAACAAACTGCCAACCTAAAAAGATTGAAATAATAATTCCAAGCTCAATGACGAGATTAGTCGATGCTAACAAAAAAGCAATAGAGGAAACAAAGCTTGCTCCTTTTTGAAATAACGATTTTGAAGTAGCTAAAGCGGAAAAACTACAAGAACTACTTATAAAACCAAAAAAAGTACCTAAAAGAACGCTCTTTCCACTTTCGTTTCCCATTACTTTTTGCATTCGCTTTTCGGTAATGAAAACTTGTATCATTGAACTTATAGCATAACCCAAAATAAATGCCCATACAGCCATCCAGAAAAATCCCAAAGTTGTGTATGCTGCTTCTCCCCATTTTTCTAAAAATTGGTTCATTTGATTTTGCTTTATTCTTTATCGGTTTTTCATGTGCCCCAACTTAAGACGAATATGACGTCGTTTTAATGACTTATATTCGGCGTTAGCGAAATTATATTTTTTTAACTTTAGAAACAAATTAAACTACAAGTCTAACAATCGTTTGGCAGCATTAAAAGGCGTTGTTTTTCCGTTTTCTAAATCTAAAAATTCTTTTTCTAAAGCCTTTTTTATTAATGGATTGTTATAAAAATTAGTCTTTAATTGATACTCTATAGTTGCCGATAACCAATATTTATTTTGTTGGTTTCTTTTATCAAAAAAGTAATTATTTTTTTTTGTCAACTTTATATATTCAGAAATCATATAATCAATTTCTAGAATCCCTGTATTTTTTAAAGCACTCGCTGTAAGTACTTTTGGTTGCCAATTACTTTCTTTTGGAGGGTACAAATGTAGTGCTCTATTAAATTCTACTTTTGCAATTTTAGCATTATTCGTATTCTCGCCATCCGCTTTGTTAATTACAATTGCATCTGCCATTTCTATAATTCCGCGTTTTATGCCTTGTAATTCATCACCAGCACCTGCCAATTTTAGCAACAAAAAGAAATCTACCATAGAATGTACTAGAGTTTCAGATTGCCCAACACCCACAGTTTCTATAATAATGGTGTCAAAACCTGCTGCTTCACATAAAATAATGCTCTCTCGTGTTTTTTGTGCAACACCACCCAAAGATGTGCCAGAAGGCGAAGGTCTAATAAAGGCATTTTTATCTGTAACCAATTGTTCCATTCTGGTTTTATCACCTAAAATAGAACCTTTATTTACGGAGCTACTTGGGTCTACAGCCAAAACTGCAACTTTTTTTCCTTTGGCAGTCAAATGCTTACCAAAAACTTCAATAAATGTGCTTTTTCCAACTCCAGGTACTCCTGTAATACCAATTCTAACAGAATTATTTGCGTAAGGTAAACAGTGTTCGAGTATTTCATTTGCTTTTTGTTGATGCTTTTTATTTGTACTTTCCACCAAGGTAATTGCACGACTTAAGTAAGAAATATTCCCTTTTAAAATTTCGGAAATAAAAACATCGGCTGTGTTTTGTTTGGCTCTATTAAGTTTTATTTTTTCTGCACTAGATTTACTAGTCGTTTTGGGCTGTAAAACACCTTTGTTTTCTTGTATTGCAGATTTTTTTTTGCTCATTTATAAAAGTAAGTATGTAAATTTAGAAATAAAATTTTACAATTTTGCAACACTCTTAAAAATGTATCGTCTTTAGAGTAAGATTATTTGAATGAAACCAACCAAACAGTTACATCAACCAATTATAGACCAGTGTAAAAACAATAATGCAAAGGCACAAATGCAATTGTATAATTTGTATTGTAATGGCATGTTGCTAGTGGCAAATAGGTATGTAAAAGATCGGTTTATTGCAGAAGATGTGATGCAAGATGCTTTTATAAAGGCGTTTAAAAACATTAAAAAATATAAAAATGAGGTGGCTTTTGGTGCGTGGTTAAAACGAATTGTTATCAACCAAAGTATCGATTATTTAAAGAAAAATAAACTAGAGTTGGTGGCTATAAATGAAGAGGTTTATAAAAAACAAGAAGATTCTGAAGATTGGAAAATAGATAGCGGTATTTCTACAAATGAAATTGTACAAACTATTAATCGTTTAAAGGAAAAATACAGATTAGTTTTAACCTTGTATTTGTTAGAAGGATATGATCATCAAGAAATTGCTAAAATACTTTCTATCACAGAAAATACCTCTAGAACACATTTGTTAAGAGGAAAAAAAATAGTTAAAGAACAATTAAAAAACAAAAGTTATGCAGCAGGATATTAAAGAGAAATTAAAAGAGTTTAAAGAAGAAAGTATAGAGTTGTCTGCAAGCCATCAAAATAAATTCGAAAAATTATTGATGTCAGAAATGCATCCACAAAAATCAAAAAAGAAAACCTTTAAATGGTTATCAATTGCAGCATCAATTGTATTGTTAGTTTGTTTAGGGATTAAATTTTATCCCACTAAAAAAACTTTAAAAGATCCAATCGAAAATACTGAGAAACAAATAACATTGGGTAACATATCGCCAGAATTTAATACTATCGAAACCTATTATGTAAATAGTATTAATTTAGAAATGAGTCAGTTAGATTTATCAGAAGATAATAAAGACATTGTAGATGGTTACTTGTTAAAAATTGCAGAACTAACTAAAGAATATAAAAAATTAACCAAAGAGCTCAATACAAATGGGGTTAATGATGTAACTATAGATGCACTAGTACGTAATTTACAATTACGATTAAAGCTTTTACAACGTTTAAAAAAGCAATTAAATGAACTTAAAAATTTAAACAAAACACAAAATGAAACACAGATTATATAAACAAGTTGTCACTTTTATAGCTATTGGCTTTTTAGGGACTTTATTTGCACAAAAGTTTGATAAAAAGTTTACAGAAAGCTTTAAAACAAACAAAGATGTAGAGGTCGCTATAAATGCTTCTAATACAGATATTAATGTAACTACATGGAATAAAAATGAAGTTAAAATTGATGCTTATATAGAAATTGAAGGCATTACTAAAGAAGAAGCAGAAAAGTATTTTAAAAATTGGAATTTTGAAGCATTAGGTAATAAGAAAAAAGTTCAAATTACTTCAAAAGGAAATAATGAATTTAATTTTAAGAATGATTTTGTCTTTTTTGATGATATGAATTTTGATTTTAAAATGCCAGATATCGATTTTTCTAAAATGGAAACTATTGTGATACCAGATTTGAATTTTGACTTAAACTTTGATGTAGATTTTGAATTTGACGATATTTTTGAAGATTTAGAAGAAAACATGGGAAAAGATGGAAAATATGAATTTAGATGGAAAGATGAAAATCATGATATAGAAATTAATTCTAAAGAAGAGTGGGAAGCTTTTAAGAAAACAAAAGAATATAAAGAGCTTAAAAAGAAATTGACTTTAGATCAAGAAAAAATGCGCAAAGAATTAAAAGAGTCTAAAGAAAAAATGAAAATTGAATTAAAAAGGGCGCAAGAACAAATTAAAAAAATAGATAAAGAAGAAATTCGTAAACAATTAGAAAAAGCAAAAAAAGAACTTAAAAAATTAAAATTAGATTTAAAATTTGATTCGAACTCTGATGATATAATTATTAATGGTAAGAAAATAAACATCAAAAAAAGGTTAGAAATTAAAGTACCAAAAGGGGCAACTTTTGATTTAAATACACGTCATTGTAAAGTGAAATTACCAAATACAGTAGCTTTTGGAAATGTAAAATATGGCACTTTTGATACTAATAATTTAATAGGAGGTAAATTAAAGATAGACTATTCTAAAGTAAATATTAATGACCTAAATGCTTGTAACTTATTTTTAAACAATGTAACTGATGCTAAGATAGCATCAGTTACAAATTCAAATTTATCTAATAACTCATCAGGGGTCCACATCCTTAAAATTAATGAAAATGTTGTTCTTTCAGATAAATTTGGTGAATTAACAATAGATAGTTTTAATCCTAATTTTGGAGAGTTTATTTTAAATTTAAGTCAATCTGATGCTACAATTTTACTAGGAAATATACCAAGTAATTTTAAATATGAAGTAAATAGAGTTAAGTTAGATAATAAAAGAAACACAAAATTAAGCTCAAATACTTCTACAAGAAACCTTATAAAAATTAATGGAGATTACAGTACTATTGTAATCAAATAGGTTTCTTTTATTTTACAAAACTTCTCTCAATTTCCATTTCTCTATTCTCAATAAAGTGCCTATCTTTATCCGCTGTAAATAGTCACTTTTTTAATGGAACTCTACAAAGAAAATCAATTGAAAATATACAATTCTCTTAGCAAGTCTAAAGAGGATTTTAAACCCATAACAGAAGGTTACGTAGGCATGTATGTTTGCGGTCCCACTGTATATAGCAATGCACATTTAGGCAACGTTAGAACGTTTATGTTTTTTGATGTTGTGTACAGATATCTGCTACATTTAGGATATAAAGTACGTTATGTACGTAATATTACAGATGCTGGTCATTTAGAAAACGATGCAGATGAAGGTGAAGATAGAATTGCAAAAAAAGCACGTTTAGAAGAAATAGAACCTATGGAAGTTGTGCAACGTTACACTGTAGATTTTCATAATGTTCTAAAAAATTATAATTTTTTACCACCAAGTATAGAACCTACTGCAACTGGCCATATTGTAGAGCAGATAGAAATGATTAAAGAAATCATAGATAAGGGTTTTGCTTACGAAGTGAATGGCTCTGTCTATTTTGATGTGTTGGCGTATAATGAATCTAATCATTATGGAATTTTATCAGGCAGAAAAGTAGAAGATTTAATCCATAATACACGTGCTTTAGACGGACAATCAGATAAGAAAAATCCACAAGATTTTGCACTTTGGAAAAAAGCCGAAGAACGCCATATCATGCGTTGGCCTTCTCCTTGGTCAGATGGTTTTCCTGGTTGGCATCTAGAGTGTTCTGTAATGAGTACTAAATATTTAGGCGAAAGTTTCGATATTCATGGAGGTGGAATGGATTTAAAATTTCCACATCACGAATGTGAAATTGCACAATCACAAACCTGTTCTGGTGTAAAACCTGTAAATTATTGGATGCATACCAATATGCTGTTGTTAAATAGCCAAAAAATGGCAAAATCAACAGGTAACTTTATTTTACCAAACGAAATTTTATCGGGTAAAAATAACATTTTACCAAAAGCATTTTCGGCTTCAGTAGTTCGTTTCTTTAACATGCAAGCCAACTATAGAAGTATTTTAGATTTCTCTGGAGAAGCTTTAGAAGCCTCAGAAAAAGGACATAGTAAGTTAATGGAAGCTATCAATTTTTTAGACAAAATAGAAGCAGGTAAAGAATCAACTTTTGATGTTCAGAAATGGAAAAAGGATTGTTATGCAGCAATGAACGACGATTTTAATACGCCTATTTTAATAGCGCATTTATTTGAAGGGGTGAAACTCATCAATCAAATAAAAGAGAAAAATGCAAGTTTAACACCAGAAGATTTATCAGCATTTAAAAAGACTTTAAACAGTTTTGTTTTTGATATTTTAGGGTTGATGAATGAAGCAACTCAAGACAGTTCAGATAAAATAAATGGGGTAGTAGAGTTACTAATAAAATTAAGAAAAGAAGCCAGAGAAAATAAAGATTGGGCATTGTCAGACCAAATTAGAGACGAGTTAATTGAATTAGGTATTCAGTTAAAAGATGGTAAAGAAGGCACTACTTTTTCAGTAAATTAAAAAAGTATATTGGTCAATGTCATTTCGAGGTTAGTAGAAATCTCAAAATGAAATTATAAAAACTATTTTTTGAAAAAAATACTTTCATACCCGTTCATTTTATTGGTGCGTTTTTACCAAACAGCCATCTCGCCATTTACACCAGCAACTTGTAGGTACAGCCCCACATGTTCACATTACACCATAGAAGCTTTACAAAAACACGGTTTGTTTTCTGGTGGTTGGTTGGCATTGAAAAGAATTTTTAGTTGTCATCCTTGGGGAGGCAGTGGTTACGATCCTGTTCCTGAGAAATTAGGAAAAGAGATAAGAGAAAAGAAAAGAGAATAAAGACAAAAGGCTTTAACTTTGAATATAAAATTTAAAATATTGAACAATTAAATATGAATTTTTTAGCAATCACTTGGGATCCTTCCATAGGAATAGATTTAGGCTTTTTTACCATACGCTGGTACAGTTTAATGTTTGTAGCCGCTTTTTTACTGGGCTTAAGACTCATGAAAAAAATCTATATAGAAGATAAAATTCCTGTAGAAAAAATGGATCCTCTATTTATGTATGTTTTTATTTCTATGTTAATTGGTATGCGTTTAGGAGACGTTTTCTTTTATAGTTGGGATTATTATCAACATAACCTTTTAGAAATCATTTTACCCTTTAAAAAATCTGCAGAAGGCTGGAAATTTACTGGTTTTACAGGCTTTGCAAGTCATGGTGCAGCTATAGGGATTCCTATTGCTATGTATTTTTATGCCAAAAAACACTTACAAAAACCCTGGTTATTTATTTTAGATAGATTGGCAATTATGGTAGCTTTGGCAGGCTTTTTCATTCGTTTTGGAAACTTTTTCAATTCAGAAATTTACGGTAAAGAAACAGGTTCTAATTTTGGAGTAATATTTAAAGCAGCAGGCGAAACTGTACCAAGACATCCCACCCAATTATACGAAGCTTTTAGTTATTTAGCCTTGTTTTTAGTAATGTGGTATTTGTATTGGAAAACCAACAAAAAACAGCAAATTGGGTATTTATTCGGTTTATTTATGGTGGTTTTATGGTCTTTACGTTTTGTCATAGAATTTTTAAAAGAACCACAAGTACAAAAAAGAGGAGAAGAGTGGTTTTTTAGCCCTTTAAATACAGGACAAGTTTTAAGCATTCCGCTTGTTTTAATTGGGGTTTGGTTAATGTTTAGAAAATCAAAAAAAGAAGCATAAGTTTATGGATAAATTAAAAGAAAGATGGGGAATTGAAAGCAACTGGTCTCTTTTAGCAATATTTATCGTGTTTGCCATTAATGGTTCTTTTGCAGCTTGGGTTGCAAAACCCGTTACAAATATTATCGGTTTAAACCCAAATACTATTTCTGGCTTTATTTATTGGCCATTAAGAATCTTACTAATTTTTCCAATATATCAGTTAACGCTACCTATTGTAGGTTGGGTTTTCGGGCAATTTAAATTCTTTTGGGCTTTCGAAAAAAAGTTTTTAAGCAGATTAGGTTTGGGCTTTTTGTTTAAAACAGACGACTAATTTTTTGGGCGTTTTAACGGGCTTTACACTATATCTTTTTGCCGAAAATAGCAAAAAGGATGTCGTTTCAATCCCTAACGCAATCACTCAGCTTCAATAATATTCTCATTTTTTCTTTTTTTTATCATATAACTATAAATCCACATAATGGTAAAAGTTGGTATAAAATCAAAAGGAAGTATTTCTTCAACAAAACTAACAAAACCAGCGATTTTACCTTCCTTTCCTTTATACATTTTTGTCATAATGTAACCAGAAACAGGTGCCCAAAAAAGATCAAAAGGTAAAAAAGGGATAAAACCGATAGCATCTAAAAAAATGCTAACAATTAATTTTTTAAATTTATTATTCATACAATATCAAAGTCAAATTTCTTGCCAAAAATTTCTATGGGCAAATAGAAATCAATAATTTAGCGTAAAATACAGAAAACAGTTTGAACTTCGATACTTTTAAAAGCAATTTAAATATACTAGAAACAGCAAAATTAGGTGGGTTAGAGGCGCAGTTTAAATTAGCACCAGAATTAAGAAAACGTTACGATGCTGATAAAATCAGACAAAGTAACCCTAAAAAAGCAGCCGTTTTAGCTCTATTTTACCCGAATATAAACAATCAAACCACTTTTTTGTTAACAGAAAGAGCCACTTACAAAGGTACACACTCTGCACAAATTAGTTTTCCCGGTGGTAAAATAGATAAAACAGATGCTAATTTAAAAGCCACAGCTTTAAGAGAAGCCTATGAAGAAGTAGGTTTGCATCCGTCAGAAATAGAAGTTATTAGAGAGTTAACAGATGTTTTTATACCGCCAAGTAATTTTTTAGCAACACCTTTTTTGGGCTTTGTAAATACAAAACCAGTTTTTAAAAAAAATTACGAAGTAGCGCAAACCATAGAAGTATTGTTAGAAGATTTATTAAATGACAACACTTTAACAACAAAAGCATTAAAGACTTCTTATATGAATAAAATAGATGTACCTTGCTTTAAACTAAACAATTACATCGTTTGGGGTGCTACTGCTATGATGTTATCAGAAATTAAAGAACTCTTTAATTCTACATTTTAACATTTTGTTTTGTAAATTTGTTTTTAACCAAGTATTAACTAACAAACATGCCATTATTTAAAAAAAATCCATTTGGTCATTATTTATTTTTAAAAAAATGGATTATAAGAATTTTTGGATTAATTTCTCACAGTCGTTATCGTAAATTTAATAATTTACAAATAGAAGGTTCTGAAATTTTAAGAAACCTACCAGAAAAAAATGTATTGTTTATTTCGAATCATCAAACCTATTTTGCAGATGTAGCTGCCATGTTTCATGTGTTTAATGCATCTTTAAAAGGGAGAGACGATTCTATTAAAAATATTGGTTACATCTGGAATCCGAAATTAAACATTTACTTTGTAGCTGCAGGAGAAACTATGCGTGCTGGTTTATTGCCAAAATTATTTGCTTATGCAGGTTCTGTTTCTATTGATAGAACTTGGAGAAGTGCAGGTAAAAACGTAAATAGACAAGTAAAAAATTCTGATATTTCTAATATACAAAAAGCCATAAAAGATGGTTGGGTAATCACTTTTCCACAAGGTACAACCACACCATTTAAACCCATTAGAAGGGGAACAGCTCATATAATAAAAACCTGTAAACCCGTAGTTGTTCCGATAGTTATAGACGGTTTTAGACGCTCTTTTGATAAAAAAGGTTTGGCAATAAAAAAACGCAATGTTCTACAATCTATGGTGATTAAAGAGCCTTTAGAAATTGATTACGAAAATGAAGAAATTGCAGATATTGTCACTAAAATTGAATACGCTATAGAACAGCACCCTTCATTCTTAAAAGTATTGTCTCCAAAGGAAGCAGAAGAATATATAAAAGAGGAAGAGGAATTAAATAAAAAACGTGAATTTTGGTCTTCTTAACCTTTTTTTAATTGGAATAATCTAATTTCAAGTCCAATAAAAAAACTATATCTGTATTTTAAGTCTTTGTACATATATTCTAAATCTGTTCTTTCTGTTATTTGATTTATAAAACTTAATTTAAGAGAATTATTAATTAAATATTCAAATTGTACAGACCCAGACCAACTAAATAAGTTTTTCTGATACCTTTGGATAAAACCTGCACCAATAGTTGGTGTTATTTGAAAATTAAAATCATTAAAGACATCCATAAAAGTAAAGCCTCCATAGCCTCCAAACCTAGAATAATGTTGCTTAAGAAGCGCTTTTTCGAATTCTAAACCACCTACAAAAAAGCCTAATTCTTTATCTTCGGCTTCGTATTTTAAACGAGCCATAAAATTTAATGTTCCTGCTTTATTACCTAATTGATCTCCAAAAGCTAATAATCTTAAATCTTGGTGTAAAGAAAAGTTGATGGCATTTTGACTAAAATGATGCATACTATTCATTATGAATAGTAAGAAAAAGAGGAGGGAATTTTTCTTTATAAACATTTAAAAGGAATAACTAATTGCTAATTCTTTTAAATGTACGAAATATTTAATAGAACGTTAATAAAGTCTTTGTTGAAGTATTTTTAAAATTATTCTTTTAAAACCCCACTAATCTTATCTAGTTCATCATCAGAAAAAGTAGTGTTTTCGGTAGCTTTTAAACTGTCTAAAATTTGCTCAGTTTTACTGGCTCCAATTAAAACAGAGGTAATTCTTTCATCTTTTAAAATCCAAGAAATTGCCATTTGTGCTAAATTCTGATTTCTGTTTTTAGCAATTTCGTTTAAAGCTTTAATTTTTGGCAAATGTTCTAAAACTTGGTTTGTATTTAAAAAAGGACTGTTTTTTACGGCTCTAGAATCTTTTGGTAATCCATCAATGTATTTATTAGTTAACATACCTTGAGCCAAAGGAGAAAAACAAATGGCTCCAACTCCAGAATTATCTAATAAATCCAATAATCCATCTTCAATCCACCTATCAAATAGATTATACCTTGGTTGATGAATTAGGCATGGTGTTCCTAAATCGTTTAAAATTTTAAAAGCTTCTGCTGCTCTTTCTGGTTGATAATTAGAAAGTCCCACATATAAAGCTTTTCCTTGTCTAACCATTAAATCTAAAGTCCCCATGGTTTCTTCTAAAGGCGTATCATAATCTGGTCTATGATGATAAAAAATATCTACATAATCCAGTCCCATTCTTTGTAAACTTTGATCTAAGCTCGCCACTAAAAACTTCATAGAACCAAAATCACCATAAGGCCCAGGCCACATACCATAACCTGCTTTAGAAGAAATTATCAATTCATCTCTATAGTTTTTAAAATCCTTTTTAAGTATTTTACCAAAGTTTTTTTCTGCAGAACCAGGAGGAGGTCCATAATTATTTGCTAAATCAAAATGTGTAATTCCGTTATCAAAAGCACATTTTAAAAGATTTCTAGCATTTTTAAAATCGTCATTTGCTCCAAAGTTATGCCATAAGCCTAAAGAAATTTCTGGTAATAGTAAACCACTATTACCTGTTCTTCTATATTTTATTTTTTCATAACGATTCTCAGCTGCTGTATATTTTTGTTTTTTACTCATTTTGTATTGCTTTTCTAAAACCAATTGTGGCTAGAAGACCTATAATTGGTATAATTGTAAATATTATAAATAAATTTTGATATTCTAAAATAGTAGGGTTTTTACCTAACATATATCCATTAAAAAGAGACATAAATATGTCTGGTGTAAACCCAACTACTGAGATAATTCCTACCAAAGTTCCTGTAAATTGAATAGGTGTTTTTGTTTCTTCTATGATAGCAAAATACAAACCCCTTAATGAATAAGTGCCAAATGCCATAAAAATAAATGAGGTAAAAGAAATAAAGATAAAATCATCTTTAAAATCAATAAAACCCAAAAGAAGTGATGCTAAAATAAGGATTGAAAAACTAGGAATAATTAATTTAGAGGGTACAAATTTATCGGCAATCCAACCTATAGAAATAGCTGCTAAAGGTCTTAAGTACTGAATAAAAACAGCAAAATATGTAGCTTCTTCTAAAGTATAATGCCACACATCTTTGGCATATGTTCCATAAACTCCTGTTAATTTATAAGAACAATATCCACAAAAAATAATTAAGGAATGAAAAATTACCTTTCTTTGTTTAATAATAAAAAGCGTTGTTTTAAAATCAAAAATAAATTCTTTTTTAGAGGTTTTTATATTTTCTTTGGGCAGTACTTTTAACACTAAAAACCCTACTAAAAAAACGATACCTGTTATTGTTCCAATAATATATTGCAAAGTATTTACTTTATTCTCAAAAGTAATTTCAACTCCTTTTTGAGGGAAGAAAAAAGTTAAAATTCCTGCTCCAGATAATGCAATTGTTGCTGCAAAAAAACCTCTTCCACCATCTAACAAGCCAAAAGACAAACCTTGATTGTATGTATTTCCCCACTGTCTTGTCGCTTTAATCAAAGAAGCCCAAAAAAATAAAATTGTTGATATTCCCCAAAAAGCATAAAGTAATTTTAACGTAAATATTGAGGGAATTAACGTCATCCAAAATCCGCCAATAGCAGTTAATATTAAAGAAAAAGAAAGTAGTTTTCTGGCTTCCCATTTATCAGCAAAAAAACCTCCAAAGAAGTAGGATAATACTGCAGTAATACCATATAAAGCTTGTGCCTCACCAATTTGAGCATCAGAAATAACAAAAGCTTCTCTTATCACAGGTTTAAAAACACGCATCAAAATAAAAGGCAACAAGAAAATGGCTTCCCCAGCAATGATTAGGGCAAACATAGTTGTTACTTTATTTTTAATTAGCATTCGCCTAAGATAAGGCTTCTTTTAGAATTGTTATAGGATGTTTTGCAATACGTTTTGTGCCATCAAAAATTTGATGACGACAACTCGTTCCTGCAGCTGCAATTTCTGTATCAGCACTACAATTTCTTATTTTAGGAAACAATGTATCTTCACCAACTTGCATAGAAACTTTATAATGTTCTTTTTCATAACCAAAAGAACCTGCCATCCCACAGCAACCTGTGTTCATGATAGTTACTTTATAATTTTCTGGTAAGTTTAATATTTGAAAACTTGCATTGGTACTAGACAATGCTTTTTGATGACAATGTCCGTGAATTTTTAAAGTCTTTGTCTTTTTGGTAAAGGCATCTTTATTAATATTTCCTTCTTTTAATTCGTTCGCTAAAAACTCTTCAAAAGTAAAAGTGTTTTTTGCAATATTTTCTGCGGATGTTTTATCGTCTGCTAATCTAATATATTCATCTCTAAAGGTTAAAATTGCTGAAGGTTCTACACCAATTAATGGCGTTTCCTTTGTAATGATATTTTTAAATATGTTGATATTTTTATTACAAACAGCTTTAGCTTCTTTTAAAAACCCTTTAGAAATATAACTTCTAGCACTTTCTTCGTGATTGATAATATGGACTACATATCCTAATTTTTCTAACAAGTAAAAAGCATCTTTACCAATTTCTACGTCGTAAAAGTTGGTGAATTCATCGTTAAAAAGATAGATTTCTTTATTTTGAGATTTCTCAACTCCGCTTGAAATGACATTCTTGGTGGAATTATTAGAATATTTTTTATGCCAACTAAGTAATGTTTTTTTTGCCAATTTAGGAACGCTTCTTTCTACAGCAACTCCCATGGCTTTTTTAGCAAAAGGTGTATTTAAAATTGCATTTGCTAAAGTAGGAGTGAGGCTACCTAATTTGTTTAATTTGGCATTGTTAGCAAACAGTTTGCTTCTAAATGAATAACCATTCGTTTCTTGATATTGGTATAAAAACTCTGCTTTCATAGTGGCAATATCTACATTACTAGGGCATTCTGATGCGCATGCTTTACAACTTAAACAAAGGTCTAGAACTTGTTTTAACTCTTTTGAATCAAATTTATTTTTTGCTTTATTATTTGTGAGAACTTCACGTAAAACATTGGCTCTTGCTCTGGTTGTTTCACTTTCGTTTTTGGTAGCTCTGTAACTTGGGCACATGGTACCACCAGCTTCCACTGGTTTCCTACAATCTCCAGATCCATTGCATTTTTCAGCTAATTTGATAATGCCTTCACTATCAGAAAAATCTTGAATGGTTTCAATTTTAGGTTCCGTTCTGTCAATTTCGTAACGCAAGCTTTTATCCATAGGAAAAGCATCTGTAATCTTTCCTTTGTTAAAAACGTTGTTGTTATCAAATGCCTTTTTAATTCTTCTTAATAATTGGTAGTTGTTTTCACCAATCATTAACGGAATAAACTCAGCACGCACAATTCCATCACCATGTTCACCAGAAAAAGAACCTTGATATTTTTTAACCAATTTAGCAGTTTCAGTGGTTATTTTCCTGAACAAAACTACATCTTCAGATTTCTTTAAATTCAAAATCGGACGTAAATGCAATTCCCCAGCACCAGCATGTGCATAATAGACTGCATTTTGCTGGTATTTCGCCATTATTTTAGTGAACTCTTCTATGTAATTTGGTAAATCTTCTAAAGCAACAGCAGTATCTTCTATACAAGCCACAGCTTTCATATCACCCACCATATTACCTAAAGCACCCAAACCTGCTTTACGTAAATAATGTACTTTGGCAATGTCTGCACCATATACTTTTGGGTGATGATAGCCAAAATTGTTTTTCTTTAAGTCAGCAATTAAATTATCTGCTAAAACTTCTGCTTTTGCAAGGGTTTCTGCAGCAACTTCTAACATTAAAACAGCTTCTGGATCTCCTTGTAAAAAGAATCTGTTTTTAGCCAATTCACGATTGTTCTTGGTACAATCTAAAATGGTTTTGTCCATCAACTCACAATTGTACAAATTATGATTCATGGAAACTAAAGTGGCTTTTAAACTCTCATTAATACTTTTAAAATGAGCGCAAACCATGATGCTTTCTTTGGGAGGTATGGCATCTAATTGTAAAGTAATTGCTGTCGAAAAAGCCAGAGTTCCTTCACTTCCTGCAAGTAATTTTGCAACATTTATAGTGGGTGCTGTTCCGCCAAATAAATCAGATTTTAAAAATTCATCAACAGCATATCCTGTACATCTTCTATGAATGGTTTCTTTAGGAAATTCTTTTTTAATTTCTTCTTGAACAGCTACTGAATTAAGTTCCGCATAAATAGATTTATAAATTTTACCTTCTAAACTTTCTTCTTTGGTTTTCTTGATGAATTCTTCGGATGTAATTTCTTTAAAAATAGCTGAAGAACCATCACTTAAAATAGCATCAATAGCCAACACTTTATCACGTGTAACGCCATATCTTATAGAGGTACTTCCTGATGAATTGTTACCAACCATTCCACCAATCATACATCTATTTGATGTAGATGTGTTTGGGCCAAAAAACAACCCATAAGGTTTTAGAAAAACGTTTAAAGAATCTCTTACAATACCTGGTTGTAATTTGATGGTTTTGTTTTCCTCATCAAAATGAATGATGTTTGTAAAGTGCTTAGAAACATCTACTACAATTCCATCACCTACACACTGTCCTGCAAGAGAAGTTCCTGCAGTTCTTGGTATTAAAGTGATGTTGTTTTTAGTAGCAAAAGCTATTAAAATTTTGATATCATTTTCATCTTTTGGGAAAGCAACTGCTAACGGAATTTTACGATATACAGAAGCGTCTGTTGCATATAATGTTTTGTGTAAGTCATCAAATAAAACATCACCAGAAAGTGAATTATGTAAGTTTTCTAAACGAGTAGTATCAATCATTATTTACCATTAAAAAGTAACTATTTATGCAAATATCTGAATAATAAACTCAATATTTATAAGTCTAAAAACTTCTTTAGCTATTTTTATTGATTCTATAAAAAAGGCTTTTAATTCTTGTTGATTTTTAAATAATTATTTACAGAAGCTGTTTTAATTCTTTAAAGTGATGCATAACAGCATCTGCATTTTCTAAGGTCTGTCCTTCAGACAAAATATTTGCGTAACCAACCACAAAAATACCAGCATCATTGGCGGCTTTTACGCCATTGTCAGAATCTTCTATAACGATGCAATTTTCTGGTGCTGAATTTGCTAAAATAGCTGCTTTTTCAAAAATTTCTGGATGTGGTTTGCTTTCCTCTAAATCTGCACCACTAATTTTACTTTTAAAATAAGGATCTAAGTTAAATCTAAGAAAAACACGATTGATATTTACCATTGCAGAAGAAGAAGCCAATATTAATGTGTAGCCTTTATTATGTAAGTACTTTATAAGTTCTTCAACACCTTTTACCAAGCTCAAATTTGGGTCGTTTTCAAAGTAGTTTACGTATCTTTTTCTTTTGTCTATTACCAAATCTTCTGGATTGTTGTCTAAATTAAAGTGTGCCACTAACCTCTGAAAAGCGTTAATGGTAGAAGAGCCTGTAAACGATTTATACAACTCTTCTGAAACTTCAATTCCTAAAGAATTATAGGTTTCATAGTACGCTTTTTTATGGATTTCTTCAGAATCTATAATTACGCCATCCATATCAAAAATAACGCAATTTACTTTTTTGGGTAAATTCATTTTAATCTAAAAACTTGGCTTTAAGTGCTGGTGTTGGTATCATACAACTTTCTTTTTTTCCAAACCAATTATATCTATTTTTTGCAATATAATCATAAATAAAATTTCTAAAAGATTCAGGAAAAACCCAACCAATTTGTGTAATTTTCCAAAAGCCTCCAAAATCATTCATCACTTTTAAAGCAGCTGTAGATTTTATATCATAAGAAATATTAGGTTCGTATAAAATTATAGAATCTATTTTGGTAGTATCTATGTTTAAATAATTGATAATTTCTTGACCAGATTTAGATTGTATAGCAGCAAATAAAAAAGCGTTTTTTTTGTCATATTTAATAACTTTTGTAACAGCATTATTGCATAAATTACAAACTCCATCAAATAAAATCACCTTTTTATCTTTAGCAATAGAAACCACTTTAACCCTTTAAAATTACTTTTAACAAAGATACTTTAACTTTTTTTAAAAATCTTGTAACATTTTTTATTTTGATGCGTCTTATGGTTGTAATTGCATAGAAAATTTGCTTTTAACATAATATTAATAAGCACAGTCAATAGCATTCTATACTTTTATATTAAAATAACCAACTAATGATTAAAATAGACAAATTACACAAATCTTATCCTATCGGAAAAGATTCTCTACACGTTTTAAAAGGTATCGATTTACATATAAAAGAAGGCGAATTCGTATCAATTATGGGGTCTTCTGGTTCTGGAAAATCTACACTATTAAATATAGTTGGTTTGTTAGATGTTCATGATGAAGGTACTTATTATTTGAATGGGCAACTAATTAAAAACATGAATGAGAAAAAAGCGGCATTGTTACGTAATAAATTCTTAGGATTCATATTTCAGTCTTTTAACTTAATTTCTTACAAAACTGCTGTAGAAAATGTTGCATTACCATTATATTATAAAGGTATTAGCAGAAAAGAACGTTTAGAAACTGCATTAGATTATTTAGATAAAGTAGGTTTAAAAGATTGGGCAAATCATTTACCCAACGAGCTTTCTGGTGGACAAAAACAACGTGTGGCAATTGCTAGAGCATTGGTAACAAAACCAAAAGTAGTTTTGGCAGATGAGCCAACAGGAGCCTTAGACTCTACAACAACAGATTCTGTAATGGATTTATTAAAAGATATTAATGATGAAGGGATGACTGTTTTTGTAATTACGCATGAAGAAGAAGTTGCAGAACAAACCAAAAGAATTGTACGTTTAAAAGATGGATTAATTATTAGTGATGAATTAACAAAAGCTTCTAAAGCAGTATAATTATGTTTGATTTAGATAGGTGGAGAGAAATTTTTCAGAGTATAAATAAAAACAGATTACGTTCTGTAATGTCTGGTTTTACGGTTGCTTTTGCAATTTTACTATTTACTTTATTATTTGGTATTGTTAGTGGTTTAAGTAATTCTTTTACAAGCGCTTTTGCAGATGATGCTCAGAACGCTATGTTTGTGCGAGTTTGGAAAACTTCTAAACCTTACAAAGGTTTGCAAACAGGTAGAAGAGTTCAATTAAAAAATAGCGATTATAATTATGTAACAGAAGAATACGCTGATAAAATCGAATATCAATCTTCTAGGATATATAAAAACTTTTCTATCAAATATAAAAGTGAAGCTAGTTCATATAGCGTAATGGCTGTAAATCCAGATCATCAGTTTTTAGAAAAAACAATAATTAACGATGGTAGGTATTTAAATGAAAGAGATATTAGAGAGGCTTCTAAAGTTATTGTAATTGGTAGGTTAATTAAAAAGGATTTGTTTGGAGAAAGACCTGCTACAGGTAAAAGAGTTAATGTAAATGGTAGTTCTTACTTAATTATCGGTGTTTTTTCTGATGATGGTGGAGATAATGAAGAAAGAAAAGCGTTTATCCCTTTGACAACAGCACAAAGAATGTATGGCAATAACGATTATATAAGTCAGATTGCTTTGGGTTACAATCCCAATTTAAGTTTAGATGCAGCAGTTGCTTTTGGTAACCAATTAGAAAGAGATTTACGAAAAAAATTAAGTATTCATCCTGATGATCAAAGTGCATTGTCTGTTAGAAACATGGCAGAAGCAAATAAAGGTGTTGGGCAATTTATGGGTATTCTATATGCCATTGTAATTTTGGTTGGTTCAGGAACTTTAATAGCTGGTATCATAGGTATTAGTAATATTATGATTTTTGTAATAAAGGAACGTACTAAAGAATTCGGAATAAGAAAAGCACTTGGAGCAAAGCCTTCATCAATTGTTGCAATGGTTGTTCAAGAGTCTGTACTTATTACAACATTAGCTGGTTATCTAGGGCTTTCTCTAGGAACTTATATCTTAAGTTTAATTGGAGATAGTTTAGAGAAGGATTACTTTATAAAAGACCCAAGTGTTAGTACAGGAATAGTAATCGGAGCAACAGTGGTACTTATTTTATCTGGTTTAATAGCAGGTTATTTACCAGCAAAAAAAGCAGCAAACATTAAACCTATTGTTGCATTAAATGCAGATTAATTATGAAATTTTTATTTGATTCAGATACTTGGCAAGAAATTTACGGAAGCATTCGTAAAAATAAAATCAGAACCGCAATTACAATAATTGGTGTTCTCTGGGGAATTTTTCTTTTAGTAGTTCTTTTAGGAGCAGCAAGAGGTATGGAAAACGGTTTTAATAAATTATTTGGAAACTTTGCCACTAATAGTGTTTTTGTTTGGACACAATCTACAGATACACCTTTTAAAGGTTTTCAAGAAGGTAGAAGGTTTAGGCTTACGATGAATGATATTGAAGTATTAAACTCAGAATATAAGAACGAAATTAAACTTTTAGCGCCAAGAAATCAAACTAGTAATTTAATAATAAAAGATTTTAAATCTGGAGATTTTAGAGTAAGTGGAGATTACCCTGTACTAGATAAGATACAAAAAAAACAATTACTTTATGGACGTTTTTTAAATGAAAATGATATTCAAACAAATGCAAAAGTTACAGTAATATCAGAAGATATGTACAAACAATTGTTTGATAAAGATGAATTTCCTATTGGACAATACATTAAAATAAACAGCATTAGTTATCAAGTAATTGGGGTGTATAAACCATCTAATACCATAGATTTTGATGGAGATACAGCTTATATACCATTTACTACATTTAGAAAAGTTTACAATACAGCCAATAAAGTAGACTGGATGATGATTACTGCAAATGAAGGAACGAATATTGAGCAAATGGAAAAAGATATTTTGCTAACATTAAAAGGACTTCACAAAGTACACCCAGAAGACGAAAGGGCTTTTGGTAGTGTTAATTTAGGAAAAGAAATAGGAAAAGTTACCGGTTTTTTAACAGGAATGCAGTTTTTAACTTGGTTTGTAGGTATTGCTACTTTAATTGCAGGGGTTTTTGCCATTGGTAATATCTTATTAATAACCGTTAAAGAACGTACTAAAGAAATAGGAATTAGAAGGGCATTAGGAGCAACACCCAAAAGTGTTAGACAACAAATTATTTTAGAATCTGTTTTTCTAACAACCATTGCAGGTATGTTAGGTATCATTTTTGGTAGTTTGGTATTATTTTTAATAGATTCTGCTTTTGGTCAAGGAGAAGATGCTGCCCTAATAAACCCAACAGTAAACATACCAATTATTTTCATTGCTTTTGCTACATTAATAGTTTTAGGAACTTTAATAGGATTAATTCCTGCACATATGGCAACAGTAGTAAAACCAATAGAAGCATTAAGAGAAGAGTAAATACAATCAATTAACAACAAATCATGAGTAAAAGATCAAAAATTATTTTAATAATTATTGCAATAGGTTTTATTGCAGCACTAATTTGGTTCGGTAAAAAGAATAAAACAAGTATTGTTGAGTACGAAACAGAAACACCATTTAGAACAACTATTGTTAAAAAAACAGTAGCTACTGGTAAAGTTATTCCTTTAGAAGAAATTGAAATTAAACCGCAAATAACAGGAATTATAGATAAAATTGTGTTGTTAGAAGGTTCTAAAGTAAAAAAAGGAGATTTAATTGCAACTGTAAGAGTAGT
>NZ_CBFHJT010000005.1:0-14826 GCF_965656025.1 Polaribacter sp. | reverse complement strand
GCCTAACGAACAGTCTTTAATTAGCGCAAAAGGTAGAGTAGACAATGCAAAAATTAGATTAAATAATGCAGAAGTTTCTTACAAAAGAACCAAAAATTTATTTGATAAAGGTGTAATTGCAAGAGCAGAGTTTGAAGGTGTAGAATTAACCTATAACCAAGCTAAGCAAGATTTAAAAAATGCTCAAAATGATTATCAAATCATAAAAAGAGGTTCTGCAGGATCAGGTGCTTCTGCTAATACAAACATTATAGCACAAATGTCTGGTACAATTTTAGAAATTCCTGTAAAAGAAGGAGACCAAGTAATACAGTCTAATAACTTTAATGCAGGTACTACTATTGCCTCTATTGCTGATATGAGCAAAATGATATTCGAAGGAAAAGTTGACGAATCTGAAGTTGGTAAATTGGTAAAAGGAACAGATATAGATGTTTCTATAGGTGCTATTGAAGGTAAAAAATTTCCAGCAAAATTAAACTTTATTGCACCAAAAGGTACAGAAGAAGGAGGAGCTGTACAATTTACAATTAAAGGAGATGTTTCACTAGACGACAAATATTTTATTAGAGCTGGGTATAGTGCCAATGCAGATATTGTTTTAGTAAAAAAAGATAGTGTTTTGGCTATTAAAGAAGCACTTTTAAGATTTGATAAAAAAACGGAAGAGCCTTATGTAGAAGTAAAAACTGGAGAAGGCACTTATGAAAAGAAAACTATTAAATTAGGAACTTCAGATGGCGTAAATGTTCAGGTTTTAGAGGGTTTAACTGCAACTGATGAAATTAAAATTTGGAATAAAGTTTCTAAAAAGGAAGAGAAACCAAATAACTAACACTTAGTTTTAAAAGTAAAAAAAAGAGGAGACTTATTTTAGTTTCCTCTTTTTTTCTATTTCTAATTTCCAACTCCAAACTTCCTACATTACAACCACCAAACCAAAAAGAACTTTTGGAGTTCACCATTTGTTTTTTTTAGCCAACAAAGAGGTGAAAAATTTCGATCTAAATATTCTTTTGAGCTTTTTTTAAAATCCTCAAAAGTTTGCCAATTCACATTTTTATGAGGAATTATCAACCAATCTTTTTTAATAGGAATAAAAAACTTACAATTAAAAAATTTTGAAAGCTCATTAACACGCATATAAAACCCAACAATACAATCTGTATTTAATTTTGTTAGCTGAATGTTTTTAGTAGCTAAAGGAACAAACAATTGGCCCTTAAAATAAACTTGTTGTTTTATATTTTCTTGTGCTATTTCTAAAGTTGATAAATAAGTTTTACAATCTCTAGAGTAGAGCAGTGGCAACTGTTTTTCTTTCAGTTTATTTAACTTTTCTATAAGGGAATCTTTTTTGTTGGGGCCAATAAAATGCTCGATTTCTGAGTTACCAATAGTAGTATCATACAAATAAAACTTATATATTATTTCTAAATGAATTGGTGTATCATCTTTTAAAAGCATACAATCCAATTCCCCCAACGTTCTTTTATCTTGCTGAATTTGTATATTTTCTACAAGAATTTTTATTGAATTTTGTTGCATCAACTCAAAAGAAACAAAACGCTCTATGTATTTTCCTAATCGTAATTTATCATCAATATCTATATTGATTTTTGACGATTTCGAATCAATTTTAAATTGTTGCAAGTTAAAAACAGCATCATTTTCCCATAAAGTAGCTGTTTGTAAATAACCTTCGTATCTTTTTTGTATGTCTTTTGTTTTTTGATGCATAACAAATTCGAAGTTACAAATCAATTTTGTAAATTGAACTTTTAAATATCAACAAAAATGCAAATAGAAAAATCAACATTCCAATTTTTACAAAATCTTCAGAAAAATAACAATAGAGATTGGTTTGCAGAACATAAAGACATGTATTTAAAAGCACAAAAAAATGCTAAAAATGTTTTTTTTGAAATCTATCAAAAACTACAAATACATGATGCAATAGAAAAGTCTAAAATGATGCGTATTTACAGAGATGTTCGTTTTTCTAAAGATAAAACACCTTATAAACCTCATTTTGCAAATTCATATTCGAGATTGGGTGCAGAATTAAGAGGTAGTTATTTTTTAAGAATAAGACCTGGTGAATCTTTTTTAGCAGGCGGTTTTTGGGAACCTAACAAAGAAGATTTATTTCGAATTAGAAAAGAAATAGAGCAAGATGCATCAGAAATTATAGAGATTCTAAAAGATAAAAACTATATAAAACATTTTGGTGGTACATTTGATAGTTTTTCTGAATTAAAAACAGCTCCAAGAGGTTTTGATAAAGAGCATCCAGATGTAGATTTACTACGTAAAAAAGGTTTTATAGCTGTTAAAAACTTTACAGATGAAGAAGTATTATCTGAGAATTTTACGGACAAAGTGGACGAAAGCTATAGAGCATTAAGACCATTTTTTAATTTGTTTAGTGATATTTTAACTACAAATTTAAATGGAGAAAGTATTCTATAGTTTTAAAGTTTGAAGTTCAGGTTTCAAAGTTAAAAATTCACAAATTTTTTTAAAAAGAAGAATAATTTTAATGTTATTAATTTTGCTAAAGGCTAAAAGTTAATTCAAATTTTTATCCACTTCTCGTTTTAAAACCAAAATTGTAATTAAGGTAGACAAAGTATCAGCAATTGGGAATGACCACCAAACGCCATTTACCCCATAATACATAGGTAAAAAATAGGCTAACGGAATTAAGAAAATTCCCTGTTTTAAAAGAGTTAAAACTAACGCTGGTACAGCTTTACCTGCTGCCTGAAAATAAGCAGAGCCAATTAATTGCATAGTAACAATAGGAGTTACTAAAAATACAATCAACATTGCATTTGGGGTTTCAGATAATAGGGTAGCATCATTGGTAAAAACCCAAATAATTTCTTCTTTAAAAAATACAATTCCTAAAAAAATAATGGTTCCAATAATACTTCCAAAATAAATAGATTTTTTAATGGTTTCTTTAACTCTATCATTTTTTTCTGCGCCAATATTAAAACCAGCAACAGGTAAAAAACCTTGCGAAACACCTAATACAGGAGAAAGTGCAAACATCATAACCCTGTTAATAATTCCAAAAACAGCTATAGAAATTTCACCACCGTATTTAAACAAAGAGTAATTTAGTACAATCATTAAAATACTAATTGCGCCTTGTCTCACTACAGTAACACCACCTAATTCTACAATTTCTCTTACAATTTTATGATCTAAATAAAAGTTTTTAGGTATTATTTTTAGTTCACTTTTAGAAGATAAAAAGAAGAACAAAATATACAACCCACAACTGGCAAAAGATAAAGAAGTTGCCAAACCAGCACCCCACATTCCCCAATTAAACACTTTGATAAATAAAATATCCAATAAAACATTTAACACAGCAGGAATCATCATTGCATACATTGCAAATTTGGGTTTTCCTTCTGCTCTAATGGTTGGGTTTCCCATCATTGCAAAGGCTAAAAAAGGAACGCCGTAAATAACAACACTAAAATAGTCGGATGCAATGGGTAAAATATCACCTTTTGCGCCAAATAAATTTAAAATTGGTACACTAAAAAGATTACCGAGCAAAACAAATGCAATGGCTAAAATTACCGTTAAACAAATTTGATTACCAAATGTTAAAAATGCTTTTTCGTAATTATTTGCGCCTAAAGCCCTAGAAATTATAGAACTCCCACCAATTCCAATTCCCATTCCGATAGAAGAAATTAAAAAAGCAATAGGCAAAACTACTGTTATGGCTGCAATTGCCAAAACACCAATCCATTGTCCTACAAAAATGGTATCTACAATCATATTTAAGGACATTACAAGAATTCCTATAGTTGCAGGAACTGCTTGTTTTATCAATAATTCACCAATTTTCTCGGTACCTAAATCGCTTGCTAATTTGTTCATAAGATTTCGCAAATATCAACATAATAATAAAGTTTACCTGAAATCTATCATCAATAATT
This sequence comes from Polaribacter sp., assembly GCF_965656025.1. Taxonomy (GTDB): domain Bacteria; phylum Bacteroidota; class Bacteroidia; order Flavobacteriales; family Flavobacteriaceae; genus Polaribacter. Next base: position 10,858 of record NZ_CBFHJT010000005.1, on the reverse strand, counting down.
ACTATACAATTATTTAAAATGATAAGTTTGTAAAAAAAGTAAAATGAAAGATATTTTTCAACTAGAAATTACTGTAAAACCAGAGGATATAGACAATTTAAATCATGTTAATAATTTGGTTTATGTAAAGTGGATGGACAAAATTGCTTTTGAACATTGGTCTTATTTAACCCGTAAAAATCCTTTACCACAATACATTTGGGTTGTTTTAAGACACGAAATAGATTACGTAAAACAAGCAATTTTGGGTGATAAAATTACTGTACAAACTTGGGTAGGCGAAACCAGAGGTTTTAAGTCTGAGCGCTTTATGGAATTTTATAAAAACAAGGAGTTGTTGGTTAGAGCAAAAACAGTTTGGGGTATGTTAGATGCCAAAACTTACAAGCCATCTCGTATTAGAGAAAACGTCCTAAATGTATTGCAACCACCTAAATAAAAGTATCTTTGCAACTTATTAAGAAAGATTAGTTATGAGCACATTTTTAGATTTAGGTATCAAAAAAGAATATATACAAGGATTAAAAGAATTAGGAATCAAAACACCTTCTGAAATTCAAGGAAAAGCCATTCCAATTTTATTAAATTCTAAAACAGATTTTGTGGGTTTAGCTCAAACTGGTACAGGTAAAACTGCTGCTTTTGGTTTGCCTATATTACAAAATATTGATGCTAAAAAAGACGAGATACAAGCGTTAATTTTATCGCCAACAAGAGAATTGGTGCAACAAATAAAAAAGCAGCTATTTAAATATACAAAGTATTGTACCGATAAAATTTTTTTAGAAGCAGTATTTGGTGGCGAAAAAATTGATATTCAAATTAAAAACTTAAAAAGAACTACACATGTTGTAATTGCTACGCCTGGGAGATTGGTAGATTTAATTGAACGTGGAGATATAGACATTAGCCAAATAAAAACCTTGGTTTTAGACGAAGCTGATGAAATGCTTTCTATGGGTTTTAAACAAGATTTAAACAGAATTTTAAAATTTACTACTGGGCAAAGAAATACTTGGTTGTTTTCTGCAACAATGCCAGATGAAATCAAAAGAATTATAAAAACGTATATGGATTCTAATGCGCCAAGAGTAGAAATTAATAGAAATTCTTTGGTAAATGAAAATATTAGACATCAATATGTAAAAACAACTATCAAACAAAAAACAAATGATATTGTTTCTTACATAGAAAAACGCGGTACAGAAAGAGGAATTATTTTTTGTAGAACTAAACTAGGCGTTCAAAACCTTTACAATCAACTAAAAGAAGAAGGGTTTTCTGTTGGGGCATTAGAAGGAGACATGCAGCAAAGAGATCGTGAAAAAGCCATGAGAGCTTTTAAAAATGGTAGTATGCAGTATTTAATTTCTACTGATGTTTCTGCAAGAGGTATAGATGTTAGAGGTTTAGAGTTTATTATTCATCATCAATTACCAGAACAATTAGAATATTATACACATAGAAGTGGTAGAACTGCTAGAGCAGGTAAAACAGGGAATTCTATTGCATTTATTTTACCAAGTGAATTGGCTAGAATACACGAAATTCAAAAAGAATTAAATATAAAGTTTACAGAAATTTCTGTATAAATGGAGGTTGTTTACGCTTTAGATATTTTAGGAACCCTAGCCTTTGCAGTTAGTGGTGCCTTAGTTGCCACTCAAAAAAAGTTTGATTTATTTGGGGTTTTAATTATTGCATTTGTTACAGCTGTTGGCGGAGGCATGCTTAGAGATGTATTAATAAATGCTCATCCCATAAATTGGATTGGAGATTTAAATTACTTATACACTATTTTTATTGGTGTCATAGTTACCATTTTATTTAAAAGTAAAATTTTACCTTTAAGTAAAACCATGTTTTTATTTGATACAGTGGGTTTGGGCGTTTTTACATTATTAGGGTTGCAAAAAGGCTTGTCTTATAATTTACACCCAATAATTGCTTTAATTATGGGGATGACTTCTGCTGTTTTTGGGGGAGTTTTAAGAGATGTTTTAACCAATAAAGTACCACTAATTTTTCAAAAAGAAATTTATGCATCTGCTTGTTTAGCTGGTGGAATTGTTTTTTTAACGTTAAACCGTTTTAATATAGATGAGCAATTAAATTTTATTCTTGCTGCCTCTGTTGTAGTTATTATTAGAGTAATAGCAGTAAAATTTCATTTAGAACTTCCTAAAATTAAAGACGATATTTTTACAAAATCAAACCAGTAAAATGAAAACCTTTTCTACCATTGCAGATTTTAAAAAAATAGTTGGCAAAGATTTACCTGCTGGAAATTGGTATACAGTCTCTCAGCAAATGATAAATGATTTTGCAAACGCAACATTAGACAAACAATGGATTCACGTAGATCAAAATAGAGCAGAGAAGGAGTCTCCTTTTAAAAGTACTATTGCACACGGTTTTATGTCTGTTGCAATGATTTCTAAATTGTTAGAAGATGTTTTTACTATTAAAAGTCTAAAAATGGGATTAAACTACGGATTGAACAAAGTTCGTTTTCCAAATCCTGTTCCTGTAAATAGTGAAATAAGAATACACACAAATGTTCAAGAAATTGAAGATATAGAAAATAAGGGAATAAAAGTGACCTTTTTTTGCACGATAGAAATTAAAAATGCAGCAAAACCTGCTTGTGTAGCAGAGTTTATTGCTGCATTATATGAATAAAATTATTTTTATTTTTTAATTTAAAATGCCATCTTGAGCGCATTTTTTCGAATACCAAATTAAAAAAAGACTTATTACAATAATCATAACTGGCATAATAACACTTGGTAATGCAATGGTTGTTAATAAATAGCCTTGTTGTATAATGGCACAAATACCAGAAATTAAAAATAAATGATAAGCTGTCTTCTTTTTTAATAGTAAGAAGATGCAGGCTAATACGCCTACAAAAACAGCTAGTGCAAACAAAGCTGTATACCAGGCAGGATATTCGATTAGAAAAGAGGCCTTTTGTTCTTCTGGTAAAGCTGCAATTTGCTCATCTGTTATAAAGGCTTGAAATATATAGGCACTTGCGCCCATGAGATTCCAAATAAGCGCAATAATAGCAATTACCCAAAAAGAGACGCTGGGTTTTGTGTTTGTAGTTGTCATAAATTTAAGTTTAGTAGTTTGATTTTTTAAATTTAGTCAAAATAATTTTATTATCTCATAAATGTAAAGTATATTTGTCTTTATATAAAATATATTTGTCTAATTGTAAAATAAATTATTATGTCTAAATCAACTATTTGTGAACGAGAAAGAAATAATCTTCAAAAATTAAATAAATTTCAGTTAGGAAATCAATATAAAAAAGTAGGACTTTTTATCTCTATAACTACTTTTATTATGATGATTTTTAGAAAATATATTGAAGATTCTGAATGGACTCGACCAATTTTACTTGGAATATTGTTAATTGGATTATTAATTATTTCTTTATCAAAAGAAAAAATAGAAGATGAATATATAGATAGTTTACGTTCTCAATCTTACAGGTTGGCTTTTATTTTAGCAATTGTTCATGCTTTAGTACAACCTATCATTAATTATGTTGTAGCCACTTTGTTAAATCAAGATGATGAGTTTGCTGGATTTAGCTATTTTCAAGTATTATTTTTTATGTTAATTGTTCAATTGCTATTTTTTTGGCAATTAAAACGTATGAATAAGTAAGATGAAAAACACATTAAAAGTACAAAGAGCCATCTTAGACTTAACACAAGATGATTTGGCAAAAAAAATTGGAGTTTCTAGACAAACTATCAATTCTATAGAAAAAAGCAGGTATGTGCCTTCTACAGTTTTGGCTTTAAAACTATCTGGAGTTTTTAATATTCCCGTAAATGATTTTTTTACTTTAGAAGAGGAAGATTAGATATTTGGTATTTTTCCGACAAAAAACCTCACAAAATAATTTTGTGAGGTTTTTATATTTTTTTAAAATAATTAATTTATAGAAATAACAGCAGTTTTAAACAAGTTTGCTTTGGTTTTAAAAAAGTTGTTTTCTAAATCTATGGCTTTTAATTTGGCTTCAATCAATTTTACTTCTCTATAATTTACTAAAAACAATGAACTTTCTCCTAAAAAAAACTTTCTATTTTCTGCCTTTAAAAGGGTTATATAATCATTAACAATATTAGTAGTTAAATCATTTTGTAAAATATAAGAAGCTAACTCTTGTTGTATACCATTTACTTTATTTTTAATGGTAAGTTTAGCAACTTCATTCTCGTATTTTTTATCATTTAATTTAATTTTTGCCAATTTTAAATCTCCTCTTTCTTTTCTTAAAAATAAAGGTAATTTAAAGTTAATGCCTGCTTTATAATCTTGTGTATTTAGGGTATTAATTTGATTTCTATTCTGAGTTAAAAAATTATATTGTACATCTAAATTTGGTAATAAGTTATTTGTTTTCAATCTTCTATCTACATCAAGACTCTTAATTTTAAATTCTAAAGATCTTATTTTAGGATGATTGTTAATATCAAAATCTTCATTATTAAATAAGGCGATATTAAAAGTTGCATCAATAGAATTAAAAGTATTGATATCTGGTATAATGTTGTCTTGTAATTCTACAGGAGTGTTATCATTCAACCATAAAAAGTTAGACAATTCTAATGAAGATTTTATCAATTTAATTCTAGCTTTTTCTAAATTTAGTTTTCTTGTATCTAAGGTAATTTTTGCTTCTGTTGTATCAATTGCAGGTTTTTCACCTTCAAAAAAAGCTCTTTTTGTTAATTTAAATCTAACTTCGGCATTGTTTAAAAACTCTTTATAAACTCTTTGTTCATTATAGGTTTTTAACCATGTAAAATAAGATAAAGAGGCATTATATAATATATTATTTACCAATATTTGTTGGTCTTCTTTTGCTTGATTTAAAAATAATTTTGCCTGTTTTAGAGAAGCCATTCTTTTATTGATTAAAAAACCTTTTAATAAAGAAGCAGAAACACCAGCACTATATAAACCATCTGCAGGCACATTTGCTTCTGGGTTTAAAAAAAGGCCGTCATTATTTTCAAAATTTGCTTTAAACTCTAAACCATAATACGTAGGTATTTTAAATGCAGCATTTAGTTTGTTATAATATTCTTTGTCTTTAAATTCTTTTTTATCAAAATCTACTTCTATTTTAGGGTCAAAAGCACCTCTTGCTTTCAATAATTTTGCTTCACTTTCGTTAATAACAAGATTAGCTTGTTTTACAATAGGATGAAAACTTTTGACATAGCCTAAATACTCAGCAAGTGTCATTACAGAGGTAACCTTTTCTTGCGAAAAGCTACTGGTAGAAATCAATAAAAAAAGTATTAAAATAAACTTTTTCATGTTTTTTAAATCTTAAAATAATTTTTTATTTATTTCTTTTTTGCTCCAGATTTTCCTTTGCTACTTCCTTCCGGTTGATAATAGTTAGGAGGAAAGCTGTTGAGCTGTCTCCAAAGTTCAAACCAAATTGGTACATCTTCTAACAAAGCAATTGTTTTTGCGCCAGAACCTACTCTTATGGCTTCTGGCCATGTATGGTCTGTTTCATCAGGAGCTAATAAAACTCTATATTTACCATTATCGCTAATAAAGTTTTGTATAGCTACTACTTTTGCACCATAAGTACCATAAGAAACATTGGGCCAACCAGAAAATACAATTGCTGGCCAACCATCAAATTGTACACGCACTTTTTCTCCAATATGTAATAATGGTAAATCTATAGGTCTTACAAAAGTTTCTACGGCTAAATCGTATTTTTCTGGCATAATACCAACCAAATCATCACCTTCTTTGAAGGTACCGCCAATACCACCTTTAATAGCTTTATTTATAAAACCATTATGTGGGGCAGTTATGTATAAAAGATTTCTTCTAATAGTATAGTTGCTATTGCTATTTTCTAGTTTAGACACTTGTACTTTTGCATCAAAACCACTTGACATAGCTGTAGACATATCACTCTGTGCTTTAGAAATTTTATTGCTGTACTCTGCATTAATTCTTGTTAACTCAATTCTTGCATTTAGCACGTTGTTTTTACTTTCTAAGAGTTTATTTTCTTTGTTTATTAACGCCGCTTGTTCTTTTTGTAGTTTTAAGTTTTTCTCTTCAACATCTTTAACTGCAGCAATACCTTCGCTTTCTAAAGTTTGCGCACGTTTAAATTGTCTTTCTGCAATTTTAAGGTTTGTTTTGGCTGCTTCATACTCTATACTATCACTTTGTACTTTTAATTTAGATTGTATTAGTTTGTTTTCTGCCATTTCTAATTTAAAATTTTGCTCTTTTTTTAATGAAGCAATTTGTCTTTTTAAGGCATTTACTTTTTGTTGATAAGCATCAACAGAAGATATTTTAGCATTGATTTGTTCGTTGGTTCTTTCTATTAATTTATCATCAAAATATTCACTTTTAATTTCAGATATTCTAAGTATTGTATCTCCTTTTTTTACATAATCTCCTTCTCTAACAAACCATTCTTCAATTCTACCAGGAATTTGAGATTGTATTGTTTGTGGTCTTTGTTCTGGAGTTAATGTGGTAACAATACCTTGCCCTGTAATGTTCTGAGTCCAAGGTAAAAACAAAACAATAATACCTAAAATGGCAAATACTAATAAAAACTTATTGAAAGATTTATAATAATCTTTTGTAAAGATGTCTTTACCAGATTTAAATAAGGTTAAATCTATTTTTTTATTTAATTGATTGTTAGAAATATTTAACATAGTTATTATATTATAGATTTAACTTCTCCTTTATCTAAGGTTATTATTTGTTGGCATTGTGAGCTCCAACTTTTTTTACTACTTACAACAATTAATGCCCAAGGTTTGTCTGGTGCAGTTAAATATTTAATAATGTTTTTAGTTTCTTGCAGGTTAAATTGATCTAATGGATCTTCTAAAATGAGCACTTTTGGTTGTTTAATAATGGCTCTTGCCAGTATTATTTTTTTAGCAATGGTAAAAGACATTTGCTTGCCTTCTGGATAAATTATCGTTTCTAAACCACTGGGTTGTTCTTTAATAAATTGGTTTAAACCTACAATATCAAGTGCTTCGTAAATAATATTTTCTTTAATCTCTTTATTACCAAAAACTAGATTGTCTTTAATGGTTCCTTCAAAAGGAGTTTCGTCTGAAAGAGACAAACCTAGTTGTGAACGATAATGATTTAAATGTAAGCTACTTAGAGATAAGTTGTTGATATAAATATTACCATTTGTAGGCTCTATAATTCCTGATAATAAACGTAATAAACTAGATTTTCCTGCACCACTTTCTCCTTTTACTAAGATTCTACTTTTAGGATGTAATGTAATAGAAATATCTTTTAAAATGGGTTTTTTTCTTTCTTTAACAACATAAGAAACATTATCTAGTTCTACTGTTAAACCCTCTTTGAATATAGGTCTTTCTCCATCTTGAGATTCTAACTCTTTGTCTACAACCTGACCAATTTTTTCTATAGAAGTTAGCACATCATAAAAAGACTCTAAACCAATAATAAGTTTTTCTACAGATTGTATAACCAATAAAATAATAATTTCTGCAGCTACAAATTGCCCGATATTCATTTCTTGATTTAATACCAACGCACCACCGATTAATAATAAACTTGCAGTAACAATTACTTTAAAACCAACCATTTGAGAAAACTGTAAAATTAAAATTCTAAAGTGACTTTCTCTGGCTTTTAAGTATTTATCTACTAACGCATCATTTTTTTGAAGCGCTAAATTTGTATTTCCAGAAAGTTTAAAACTAACTACTGTTCTTGCTACTTCTTGAATCCAATGTGCTACTTTATATTTTATTTTAGACTCTTTTAAACTGGTTTCTAAACCCTTTTTAGCAGTAAATTTAAAAACAATATAGATTAATAATAGTAATAAAATACCAAATATGATAAAGAATGGATGATAGAATGACAACAGAATTAATGCAAAAATAATTTGTAATAACGCTGTTGGTACATCTATTAATATTTTAGAAAGTCCTTTTTGTATCGTTAAGGTATCAAAAAAACGATTTGCCAATTCTGGAGGATAATTGTTTCGTAATTCATTCATTTTAATTTTTGGAAAACGATAACTTAACTCAAAAGAAGCTCTTGTAAAAATTCTTTGTTGTATGGTTTCTATAATTCTAAGTTGCATTAATTGTAATGCACCAGAAAAAACAACTCCAAGCGTAACAACTACGACCAAAACAATCCAAGAAGTAGAAATTTGTGCTCCTTGTATTAAATTAATAATTGCTTGTATACCTAATGGTAGTGATAATGCTACAATACCACCAAAAATTGCATAATAAAAAATTTGAAAAATATCTCGTTTTTCTAACCTTAATAAGTTTACAAAACGATTCCAAGGGTTTAGTCTTTTTTCTTCCATGTTTAGTTAATGGTATTTTTTACTAATTCAATAAAAAATTCTTTGGGTGTATTTTTTTGAGTACAGTTTGTTATTGAAGAGAAATGCTCAGTTAAAAAATGTTGATGCAAACCACCTTCTAAAACAGTACTTGCTAAACTTAAGGCATATTTATATTTTGGTTTTATAGCCAAAATCATCTGCTCTAACCTTAATATTAAGCGTTTATAAGTTTCAAAATAGCCTTCTTTGTTATCTTTGTCTACCTCTTTTGTTAAAAATGATTTAGAACTTTCATTTACAATTATTTTGTATAAAAGTACTTCATTTATATGTGAAAAAGTGGAGTCTTCTTTTACTTTTCTAGTAAAAACTTCTATCGCTTTTTCTAGTTTTTGATGTTTGTCTGATATACTAAATGTCTCCAAAACTAATTGATACTCTAACCAAGCCCAATACCAAGAAGATAAGTAAAGTAATAGCTTATGTTTACTTTCGAAATATCTATAAATAGAACTTTCGTTAGAACCAATTTTAGTACCTAGTTTCTTAAAAGTAAAACTTTCAAAACCAACCTCATTTATCAATAAAATACTATGTTCTACAATACGTTTTCCTAAATCTGATGTTTCAGGATCCTTAATGTAAACTTTATCTGGAACTGAAATTTTTAAAACAGATAATAAATTTTTCATAATTATTTATATTAGATTGCAAATATAATAGTAACACTATTATAAATAGCATGTTGTTTATATTTTATTAAAAATTTAACTATTTTAAAACATAAAAAAAAGTCTTTCGTTAAGAAAGACTTTTAAATAAATATAAACTAAATTCTTTATTCTTTATGGAAATACACTGCAGAAGCTTTAGAAAGTGTTGCATTGTAAGAAGGTGTTAGATTACCACCATTCCCAATACTACCAAATGCTAAAATTCTACCTCCGTCGTTTCCTGCTTCAGCAATAAAAACTGTCTTTGAATCATTATCATACGCAACATCTACGGGATTTCCTAGTAAAGTGTTTGCTCCAGAAACTCTTGTTTGTTGCGATAAGGCTAAAGTTCCATTATTAGCGGTTCCACTAAAACTAGATGTAAAGTTGTTAATTAAATGAAACCCACCATCATCTTGTCCATTTCCTGCATCACCTATATCTGTTAAAATCATTAAATCTGCTGTTGCATCATAAGTTAACCCATGAGTTCTAACAATACCTTCAACAGCAATTGTTTTATTAGCAGATAAAGTTGTTGTAGAAGTGTTGCTTAAAAAATTAGTAAATACTGCTAATTGATTGGTTGTATCTACAATAGCATATAAGTCGTTACCTATAAATGTAATACCCCAAAGTTTAAAATTTGTTGTAATCGTATTTCTTAGTGTGAAATTACCTCCATTATTTGTGTATACAAATAATTTACCATCTTTAGTAGCATCATTACCATCAGCATCTGCATTGTCTGCAACAACATACATATTTCCGCTCACAGCAATTTCTCTAGGACTTTGCATATCTAGACTTCCACTTATATTAGCAGTTACAGTTGTAGAAGTTGTAAGAGCTGTAATGTTTGCATAACCTTCTAAACCAAATGTACTCCTAGAAGCTTGAACCACTAAATCTTCATTTGCATTATAAAAAACACCATCTGCAGCAGTAATTGCAGTTGTTAATGTTGTTTTACTTACGTTATTTAAATTTAAAACGTTGTACATGTTTACATTACCATCACTGTTATTAGAGGTAAAAAGTATTTTTGTATCTAGCTCTACAGCTACATCATTTTCATTGTTGGAACAAGATGCTAAAGCTAGGGTTGCTGCACAAAAAAGTGCAATTGTTTTCATTGTTTTCATAATTTTATCGTTTTATATTTTTGGTTATACTAGTATTTACGAGAAAATTGATTTTTTGGTTTTTATTTTTTAAACTTTTTAATTGTTTTCGAAAAATATGATATCTAATAAAGCTTTATTTTGAGAAAAATTAAATTTGTAGTATCTTTGTAAAGTGAAGTAAGTATAAAATTTCTATTATGCTTAGTATTAATTTTTTTAGATTTAGTCTAAACTTCACACAAATTCTATATAAAAATCTATTTAATATTTAATGGCAAAATCGCAACAAACATTTAGTAAAAGTGAAAAAGAAAAAAAGCGTTTAAAAAAACGTGAAGAAAAACGTAAAAAAATGGAGGCTAGAAAAGCCGACAAGGAAGCAAATGGTAATGGAGGTATACAATTTGCGTATGTAGATCATAATGGAAACTTAACAGATACTCCACCAGATCCTGAGTTAAAGGTAGAGTATGAGTTAGAAGACATACAAATCTCTGTAACTAAAAAAGAAGATTTACCAGAAGAAGATCCTGTAAGAAAAGGAAAAGTTTCTTTCTTTGATTCTTCTAAAGGTTTTGGTTTTATTATTGATACAGAAAACAACGAAAAATATTTTACAC
>NZ_CBFHJT010000004.1:71406-73876 GCF_965656025.1 Polaribacter sp. | reverse complement strand
ACCATAATAGCTACAAAAATGGGACTTTCTCTATCGAATTATGTTGTTACAGAAGCAGGTTTTGGTGCAGATTTAGGCGCAGAAAAGTTTTTAAATATAAAATCTCAGTTTGCAAAATTGAATCCTAAATGTGTGGTTTTAGTAGCAACCATTAGAGCACTAAGACACCATGGAGGTGCATCAAAAGAAAATTATAATACACCAGATATAGAAAAAGTAAAATCAGGATTTGAAAATTTAGTAAAACATATAGAAAATATAAGAAAATTTAATATTGAGCCAGTTGTTGCTATTAATTCTTTTGTTTCAGACACCAAAGAAGAAGTTGAATTTGTTATCGAAAAATGTGCCAATTTAGGTGTGCATGCAGTACTTTCTCAAGGTTGGGAAAAAGGAGGAGAAGGCACTAAAGATTTAGCAAAAGCGATTGTAAATGTTGTTGAAAACAAAGCAACGCAATACAAACCTTTGTATGATTGGAAAATGCCCATAAAAGATAAAATTGAAAAAATTGCAAAAGAAATTTATGGAGCAGATCATGTAAATTATGATAATAAAGCACTTTTAAATTTAAGAAGAATCGATAGATTAGGTTTTAACCACTTTGCAGTTTGTATGGCAAAAACACAAAAATCTTTTTCTGACGATGCTCAATTAATTGGAAGACCCACTGGTTTTTCAATTACAGTTCGTGAAATTGAAATTGCAGCAGGTGCGCAGTTTGTAATTCCTATTTTAGGTAAAATGATGCGAATGCCCGGGTTGCCATCTACACCAGCATCAGAAAATATGAATATTGATAAAGATGGTGTAATTTCTGGTTTGTCTTAAGTAGTTATTTTGATTCTTTAAGTGGAAAATCTTAATTAAATAGAAAATATATAAAATAAAAAATCCAGCTGAAAAGCTGGATTTTTAAATATCTATAATTTAAAGATTTCTATAATTCTAACAATCCGTTAGTTTTAGAAACTCCAGCAGCAGATTCTTGTAAATGTGCTTTTTCAGCATCATTTAAATTAATTTCTACAATTTTTTCAATTCCGTTTTCACCTAATACAACAGGTACACCAATACATAAATCATTTAAACCATATTCACCTTCTAATAAAGTAGAACAAGGATAAATCTTCTTTTGGTCGCAAGCAATTGCTTGCACTAAACCAGATACAGCAGCACCAGGAGCATACCAAGCAGAAGTACCTAATAAACCTGTTAAAGTAGCTCCACCCACTTTGGTGTCTTCTTTTACTTGGTTTAATCTTTCATCAGAAATAAATTCAGTAACAGGTACAGAGTTTCTTGTAGCTAATCTTGTTAAAGGTACCATTCCTTTATCTGAATGACCACCAATTACCATTCCATCAACATCAGAAATAGGCGCTTCTAAAGCTTCTGCTAATCTGTATTTAAAACGAGCAGAATCTAATGCACCACCCATACCAATAATTCTATTTTTTGGTAAACCTGTGGTTTTATGAACTAAATAAGTCATCGTATCCATAGGATTAGAAACTACAATAATTATTGTATTCGGAGAATGTTCTATTAAGTTAGAAGAAACAGTTTTTACAATTCCTGCATTAATACCAATTAACTCTTCGCGTGTCATCCCTGGTTTTCTAGGAATACCAGAAGTAATTACGCAAATATTAGAATTTGCAGTTTTAGAATAATCGTTTGTACTTCCCGTAATTTTTGTATCAAAACCATTTAAAGAAGCAGTTTGCATTAAATCCATAGCTTTTCCTTCTGCATAGCCCTCTTTAATGTCTAATAACACAACTTCAGATGCAAAATTCTTAATGGCAATGTACTCTGCACAACTAGCACCTACTGCACCAGCACCAACAACTGTAACTTTCATATTTTTTTATTTTTTTTTGTTTAATAAATTTGTGCTAAAGTACGATTTTTAACTAATTTTTTAGCTAAAAATCTCCTAAAATCAGAATCTAAACAAGTTGTTTTTTTTTGTTGAAAAATGATGTTATTTAATACTAATAGCTACTCCTAAATTAAAATTACTAACTTCTTGTAGATTGTAGGAACTAAAAATTTTAAAATACCTCAAGTTTATTCTTGCTCCAAGGGTTGCAGATAAACTATTAGAATTGTAATCAATGGTGTTAGTTGTATTGATGCTTCTAGTTAAAATACCAGAGTTGCCTTGGTATTTACCATTAAAAGTGCCAAAAGTTTCTTGGGTAGCATTGCCAATATTATAACCAAAACTACCAAATAGATTTATAGTTTGCCAATGCCAAGAAGCAGCAGCTTGAAATGTGAAAGCGTTTAATTTAAAGTCTGTTATACCGTTCTCTACTTTTAAACCTGAATTTTGAGAGTTAGATAAATCTCGATTTGCAATTCCGTAGTTTACATTCATATTAGAATATGCAGCCAGCAAAGAAATGTTTATAGGTAGTTTTTCTAGTTTAGGAAACCATTCCGTAATTTCTTTTTTTAA
>NZ_CBFHJT010000004.1:68735-71309 GCF_965656025.1 Polaribacter sp. | reverse complement strand
AAGATTTTCTACTTTAAAAGTTTTTTTATTTGAAGGATAAACAAGATTATTGAGGCTAACAGAAAAATCAAAACCAAAAGGTTTGTGGGCTTTAGAGCTTGTATGCCATCCATTGTTTAAAGCATTTGTGTACCCATTAATTCTTGGTGTAAAATAGGCGTTTAACATTCGTTCTGTATCATTGGTATCTGCCAAATAAAACAACTCGAAATTTTTCTGTGCATTCAGAGAATAAAAACTAAAAAAAAGTAATAAGAGAATGAAAAAACTATTTTTCATTTTAGTAGGGGTTTAGAAAATTAGATGCTAAAAATAGCAAATAATTTTTAAAATAGAGGCTAAAAATATTGAAATAGGGGTTTTTACCTGTTTTTGCAATTTATATTTTTTCTATATTTGTTGGAATTATAAATACTTAATAATCAAACATTATGAAAAAAATTAAATTAATTAAACCACTATTGCTATTATTTGCAGTTTTTACTTTTAGTATGTGTGATGAAACTGGAGACATTCAATTTGAAGTAAAAAATAGTTTTGAAACCACAGCAACAGTTGCTGGTTTAGAGGGGCAGTCAACTTTTACTATTGATAGCACTGCAGACATTTCAGATCTATTAGACAATGCTACTACTTTTGTGGATGCAAATATAGAATCAGTAATTTTACAATTAGAAGATTATTCTGGAAGTGATTTTGCAGGTAATATTTCTATAGCAGTAGGTCCAGTTCCTTTTTTGAACCAATCGGTAAGTTTATCTTCAACTCCTACAGACCCAATTATTATCCCTGAAAATGCTGCTCGTATTTTATATATAATTTCTTCAGGATCATTTCCTTTTACTATTACTGGTTCTACAACCAACCCAATTGAGGACAATAATTTTAAAATAAAAATGACTTTTAAAATTAAAGCTATAGTTGAGTAGTATTTAATATTTAGATAAATTTTTCAAATAACTAAAATTCAACATAATTATGAAAAAATATATAATAATATTGATGTTTGCATTTTGCTCTGTTACTTCTTATGCTCAATTAGATTTTGGGACTATTTTAGAAGGAAACGCTGCAGACGCAAACACGTATGCACAAGGGTATTTAGAACCACTTGTGGTAGGTTTTGGCCAAGGAATTAATGGAGGTTGGTATTCAACTGCCAAGACCCATAAATTTTTAGGTATAGATATTAAAGTGATTGCTTCTGGGGCATTAGTTCCTTCAGAAAAAGAAAGTTTTACTTTTAATAATTCAGATTATACTTCTATTAATTTAGATAACTCTAGTTTGAGTCAAGCCCAAATACCAACAATATTAGGTTCTAAAGAGTTAAATGATAGACCCTTGTTAGAGTTTAATTCTAACGGGCAATCAATTTCTACTTCCTCTTTACCAGGTTTTGGTCAAGATATTAAAGATAATATTGGTTTTAATGCAGTGCCATCTGCCATGGTGCAAGTAGGTATTGGATTATTTAAAAATACAGATTTAAAAGTACGTTTTATACCAGAGCAAACTATAGATGATAATAAATTTTCTGTATTTGGTATTGGTGTAATGCATGATATTAAACAATGGATACCAGGTTTAAAATTAATGCCATTCCATTTATCTGCTTTTGGTGGATATACAAATATTAAAACTTCTGTACTTTTAGACGCAAGTAATAACCCTGATCAAATTATAGAATTAGATACTAATTCTTATGTTTTTCAGTTAGTTGCTTCTAAGAAATTAGCTTTTTTAACTCTTTTTGGAGGTGTGGGTACTACATCTTATAAAACAGATTTAAATGTTTTAGGAACATTTGATACTAGTAATAGTAATACGCCAATTGTAGATCCAATTGCTTTAAATTATACAGGATCTAATTTAAGAGCTAACCTTGGTTTAAATATTAAATTATTATTTTTAAATATAAGTGCAGAGTATGCTATACAAGAGTACGATACTCTTACTGCCACAGTAGGTTTTTCTATAAGATAATTTAGACCGATATAAATTAAATAAAAAAGGAGAGATTTAGAAAATCTCTCCTTTTTTTATGGTATTAATAATTTAAACTACTTTTTATACATCAATCTTTGCATACTTAGCATTACGCTCTATAAAATCTCTTCGAGGTGGTACTTCATCGCCCATCAACATAGAAAAAACTCTATCTGCTTCTGTTGGGCTATCAATGGTAACTTGTCTAAGTGTTCTAAATTCAGGATTCATTGTGGTGTCCCAAAGTTGTTCTGCATTCATTTCTCCTAAACCTTTATATCTTTGTACGTTTACACCACCACCAAACTTTTGTGCAATTATATCACGTTGATTGTCATCCCAAGCATATTCTCTTTTTTGTCCTTTTTTAACTAAATATAAAGGAGGTGTAGCAATATAAATATAACCTTGCTCTACCATTTCTCGCATATATCTAAAGAAAAAAGTTAAGATTAGCGTAGCAATGTGCGAACCATCAACATCGGCATCACACATAATTACTACTTTGTGATAACGAACTTTACTTAAATTTAAAGCTCTTGGATCTTCTTCAGTTCCAATAGAAACCCCTAAAGCAGTAAACAT
>NZ_CBFHJT010000004.1:46986-68637 GCF_965656025.1 Polaribacter sp. | reverse complement strand
TATGATAACGAACTTTACTTAAATTTAAAGCTCTTGGATCTTCTTCAGTTCCAATAGAAACCCCTAAAGCAGTAAACATGTTTTTTATTTCTTCATTTTCGAAAACTTTATGTTGCATTGCTTTTTCAACGTTCAATATTTTTCCACGAAGTGGTAAAATTGCTTGAAAGTTTCTATCTCTACCTTGTTTTGCTGTTCCCCCTGCAGAATCTCCCTCTACTAAGAAGATTTCACATTGAGCTGGGTCTGTTTCTGAACAGTCAGATAATTTACCAGGTAAACCACCAATAGACATCACTGTTTTACGTTGTACCATTTCTCTGGCTTTACGTGCTGCGTGTCTTGCAGTTGCTGCTAAAATTACTTTTTGTACAATGGTTTTTGCATCATTAGGATTTTCTTCTAAATAGTCTGTTAACATTTCTGAAACCGCTTGCGATACAGCAGAGGTAACTTCTCTATTTCCTAATTTTGTTTTTGTTTGTCCTTCAAATTGTGGTTCTGCTACTTTTACAGAAACAATCGCAGTTAAACCTTCTCTAAAGTCGTCTCCTGCAATTTCAAATTTTACATTTTTAAGCAATCCAGATTCGTCTGCATACTTTTTTAATGTACTAGTTAAACCACGTCTAAAACCAGATAAGTGGGTTCCACCTTCGTGCGTATTAATATTATTTACGTACGAATGTAAATTTTCTGCATAAGAGGTGTTGTAAACCATAGCAACCTCTACTGGAATACCATTTTTCTCACCTTCCATAGAAATTACATTGGCAGTCAATTGTTCTCTAGTACAATCTAAATATTTGATAAATTCTGGTAATCCTTCGTCAGAATGAAACGTTTCTGAGATAAAGTTGCCTTCATCATCAGTATTTCTTTTGTCGGTTAGAGTTATGGTGATGCCTTTATTTAAAAAAGCCAATTCGCGCATACGTGTAGCTAACGTTTCGTAATTGTACTCTGTAGTTTGTGTAAAAATAGATTTGTCTGGTAAAAAAGTAACAATAGTACCTGTAAAATCGGTTTCTCCAATTGTTTTTACAGGATATAAGGTTTTACCTTTTTCATATTCTTGTTGCCATATTTTACCTTCTTTATGTACTGTTGCTGTTAAATGGTCAGATAAAGCGTTTACACAACTTACACCTACACCATGTAAACCACCAGAAACTTTGTAAGAATCTTTGTCAAATTTACCACCAGCACCAATTTTTGTCATTACTACTTGCAGGGCAGAAACACCTTCTTTTTTGTGGATTCCTACAGGAATTCCACGACCATTATCTTTGGTAGTAATTGAATTGTCTTCATTAATAATAACATCAATGGCATCACAATAACCACCCATTGCTTCATCAATAGAGTTGTCTACAACTTCGTACACCAAATGGTGTAAACCACGTACACCCACATCTCCAATATACATAGAAGGACGCATTCTTACATGCTCCATACCTTCTAATGCCTGAATACTGGAGGCATCATATTCTTTTTTAATTTCGTCGCTCATTATAAAAGTGATTTTTAATTTTTTAGGTTGATAAAACTCGTTTGAAACGAATTTTCTATACTCAAATTTACAATTTTTAATCCCTTTTTCAAGTGTTTTTAGCGATTTACTTTTAAAATTATCAACATTTGTTAAAAACGAAAAAGTGTCTTAAAACCTCTAAAAAGCATCTTAAAATAGAATTTTATAAATTATTCCATTTTGTATTTTAATAAAAATTATAAAATGCATTATAGCTTTTATATTGAGATTTTAAAATTTGTAAACGATAACGATTTAGTATCAATTTGATGTAAAAAAAAGAAAATAAACATGATGTTTATCACAAATTTAGAAAATAGTAAACCTTAATTTTGTCTTAAATTTAACAATAAAGAAAGATGGAAATTCTTAAAAATGGTATAGTAACAATAGTTTTATTTCTTTCAACCATTATAATAGGGCAAGAAAAAAAAGAATTTAAACCTGTTATTAAATGGAATATGACTTCTCAAATTTGGTTAAGGTTTTCAGATTTAAATGAAGGATCTTTTATTAATAATGAGCTTACTAATAGTTTTATGGATATTTCTATTAGACGTTTAAGAATACCAGTATCCTCTCAAATCACACCAAAAATATTTCTCTACTCAATATTTGGTGGTAACAACTATAATTTTAAAAATAAAACTTTTCAATTAGAGGTTTTAGATTTATATGTGGAATATACTTTTGATAAAGCATTTGAGGTTGGTCTTGGTAAATCTGGATGGCAAGGTTTGAATAGATGGAATATTCGTTCAGCAAAAACATTGATGGGATTAGATTCACCTTTATTTACTTTAAACGCGGTTGAAAAAAATGATGATTTAGGGCGTTTGTTTGGTGCTTGGATAAAAGGACAATTTGGAAAGATAGATTATAGAATTGCTTTTAATAGACCCTTTCTTCCTTCAGCAATACCTAGCGGAGAAGTCAATTTTGCAAACAATCAACCAAGGGTTAAAACTTCGTCTTATGTAAAATATCAGATTTTTGAACACGAATCTAACAAGTCTGCTTATCAAACTGGTACTTATGGAAATGCAAAAAAAGTTTTTAACATAGGTGCAGGTTTTCAATTTCAAGAAAATGCAATGAGTGATGGTGATGCAACTCTAACATCAACTAAACTTTATGACATGAAACACTGGGCAGTAGATTCATTTTTAAACTTACCTTTAGCAAATAATGACGCTATTACTGCTTACTTAGGGTATTATGATTATAATTTCGGAAAAGACTATATAAGAAATGTTGGTGCCAATAACCCAACCACAGGAGGAGGAACAGATTTTAATGGAGCAGGAGTAGCTTTTCCTATGATAGGTACAGGAACAACTTGGTACATGCAGTTTGGGTACGCGTTTAAAGAGTCTAAAATATTAGGAGAATCTTTTGTAGTTCAGCCAAATATATCAATTCAAACTTCTAATTGGGATGCTTTAAACGATCAAATGACAGTATATGATTTTGGGGTTAACTTTTTATTGAATGGTAAACACAATACAAAGTTTAGTTTTGGTTACCAACATAGACCAATTTTTGATGCTGTTACGATTGAACAAAAGGGATATAAAGGAATGGCGGTTTTACAGTATCAAGTTTCTTTGAAATAGCTAATTATTTATAGTTTTCTTTTTAAAAATTCCAATTGATAAATGGAAAAGAGCGTTTGTTATTTTTATTCCAAAGACCAATTTGTAGGCCTTTTAATTTGTTTGTTTTGTTAAATAATCCAATTTGAATTCCATTTACTTGGGCATCAAAATTTCCTAAAATTGCAAAACTAAGTCCAGATACTTTGTAATGTTTGTTAATTGAAGGAGAAATAGAAATACCGTTTATAATTGTGTTAAAATTGCCAGATATATTAAACTCCAAACCATTTACTTGTCCTTTTTCTAAATTGCTTAGACCAAATTGTATTCCGTTTGTAATTTTTAAGTTGTAAGTTTTAGACAGTGTTGGAGGTTCATGATGATAAGGAGGTATAGAATGAATAATTGTCATAAAAGGGAAAAAGATACCAAGAGGATTTAAACCAAATTCAATCCCATTAATTTTTTTATTACTAAAATCTTCATCCCAAAATTTTACTCCTAAACCATTTATTGTTTTTGCTTTTGATGGTGAGAAGCCAATAAAATTTTGAACTTCATTTTTAATTGATGAACTATTTTTAGGTTGAGCGGATATTGTAATTAAGAAAAACTGAAAAATGACAAGACTAATGATATACTTCATAATAAATATTTTTATGTCAAAAGTATATTGATGTTAAATTTCAAGAGTCCAAAATTTTCTAAAAACTAGAAATTCTGGACTCATTTAGATAATTCTGGACAAGTTTTATTTTAATGGAGTAACAATTTGCGTTAGGGGTTGAAAAGATATAGTGTAAAGCCCGACCTTTAGGAAACGCCCAAAAAATTGAAAAAGAAATATTTATAATAATTTTTGATGATTTTTTGTGATATTACTAATTTTACTTTGTTTTTTTATAAATACTTTAAAGCCTGTATAAAATCGTAAAAAAGAGGTTTTTGTACCATTTATTCTATATATATTTGTCCGTCTTTGAAATAGAGATGATTAAAGTTTAGTAAAAATGACCAATAATAATAACAATCGTAATTTCAATAATCCTAATTTTTAGGGTAGGAAGGTTGTTGTTTAAAAATAGATGAAGCCTTCCAAATTTTGGAAGGTTTTTTTATGCAATTAAAATTAAAGAAATGACTAAAATAATGACAGTAGACATTTTGTCTAGTATTAAAGGTGCAAAACCTTCGGAATCTGTAAATAAGCTTTTTGATGTTATAAAAAACGCTAATCAGCAAAATAATTCGAATACAACTGTACATAATAATGTAGTTTCTTTAAATGATTTAAGAGAAGATGTGGTTGTAGAAAGTTCGGCTTTAGAAAAAGAAATTATAAAGGAAAATTTTCCAAAAGAGAAAAACGGGTTTTTAGTGGTTGCTAAAGTGATAGAAGATTAATATGAAGTCGCAGATATATAAAATTCATCAAGAATTGATGAACAAAGAAATTTCTTGTACAGATTTGGTGCAAGAAAAATTAGATTTGTTAAAACAAAACACACACAATACAGTCAATTCTCTTTTAGAAGAAGCAGCCATTGAATCAGCAAAAAAAGTAGATGCAAAAATTGCAAACGGACAAGAAATAGGTTTGTTAGAAGGTATTCCTTTCGGAATTAAAGATGTGTACATGGTACAAGGAACCTACACAACTGCCAGTTCAGATTTACTAAAAAACTACAAATCTGCTTACACAGCAACTGCAATTCAGAAATTATTAGATGCTGGTGCCATCCCTTTAGTAAAAGAAAATTGCGATGCTTTTGGGCATGGTTCATCGTCTGAAAACACCATTTTTGGTGCAGTTAAAAATGCCATAAACCCAGATTTAGTAGGTGGCGGTTCTTCTGGCGGTTCTGCAGTAAACGTAGCCAAAGATTATACAGTGTTTTCTATTGGAGGAGATACAGGTGGTTCTATTAGACAACCTGCTGGTTACAATAAAGTTTATGGTTTAAAACCAACTTACGGACGTATTTCTAGATATGGTTTAATGGCGTATGCATCTTCTACAGATTGTGTAGGGCCAATTGCAAAATCGATAGAAGATATTAGAATTGTTTTAAATACAATGAGTGGTATAGATGTAAAAGATCAAACCACTTATGATTCTGATGAAATTTCGAAAGATTTAAATTCATCAACCATTAAAACTGTGGGTTATTTTAAAAATTTTATAGAAAATGAAGCAATTTCACTTGAAATAAAAGATGCTTTTTTAACCACTATTGATAAAATAAAAGCCAAAGGAATAGCAGTAAAAGAATTAGATTTTTTCGATTCTGACATTCTAGTATCTACTTATTATACATTGGCGATGGCAGAAACTGCTTCAAATTTATCTCGTTTAGATGGTACCAATTATGGGGCAAGAATAGAAGGTGATAATTTAAAAGACACCTATGCAATTACGCGTTCTCAAAAATTTTCTGAAGAAACAAAAAGAAGAATTGTTGGTGGTAACCAAGTTTTATCTCAAGGTTTTTCTGATGAAATTTACTTGAAAGCACAAGATGTAAGAAATCAAATTTCAGCTAGATTTACAAAAGATTTTAATGAGGTTGATGTTATTTTATCACCAGTAACACCTCAAAATCCACCAAAAATAGGCGATAGTTTAAAAGATCCTTTAGCCATGTATTTATCTGATGCCTACACAGTTGGTTTTAGTTTGGCAGAATTGCCAACATTAACCATTCCACAGGGAACTGAAACAGGATTACAAATTACTGCTGACAAAAAAAATGATGCATATGTATTTCAGTTCGCTAACCTTTTAAACGATATTTTATAATGGAATTAGCGCAAATAAATGAGGCTTTAAAAGCACACGAATTAGAGTTAATTATCGGTTTAGAAACGCATGTACGTTTAAACACTAAGAGTAAATTATTTTGCTCTTGTCCAAATGAAGAAACCGAAATACCAAACACAAATATTTGTGCTGTTTGTACAGGGCAAATGGGCGTTTTACCAGCCATAAATAAAGAAGCAATTACTAAGGCTATTTATTTTGGTAAAGCTGTAAAATCTACTTTTTCGAATGATGTAATTTCATGGGATCGTAAACATTACGAATACCCAGACAACCCAAAAAACATACAAATTACTCAATTTCATAACCCTGTAATTCCAGATGGTGAGGTTTCTTGTTTTAGAAATGATGGCAGTCAATTTACTGTAAATTTAACCCAAGTTCATATAGAAGAAGATGCAGCAAAATTAATGCACGAGAAGAAAATTTCTTTGGTAGATTTCAACAAAGCAGGTGTTCCTTTAATAGAAATTGTTACAGAACCTTGTATTAGAAATATAGAAGATGCCTCTACGTATGCACAATACATTCAAAGAATTGTACAAAACTTAGGCATTTCTGAAGCTAATTTAGAAAAAGGAGAATTTAAAAGTGATGTGTCTGTTTCCCTTAGAAAAAAACATACTTATAACTTAAATCCAAGAACGGAAATTAAAAACTTAAATTCTTTTAAGTTTATGATTGAAGCGCTGAAAGAAGAGGTAGAAAAACAACTAAATTATTATACGGAACATAAAGAATTTAGACCAGATCAAACTACAGTTTTATGGGATGCAGATTTAAAGCAAACCAAAACCATGCGTAAAAAGGAGTTTGAAGCAGATTATAGATTTATTTCTGAACCAGACATTCCTTTTGTGGGTATAAAAGAGGTTGTAAATGCCATAAAAATCGATGCAAGTGCGTTGCCACATGCAGTAGAATCTATTTTAATTAAAGGTGATGTTTTACCACAAGATGCCAAATTTTTTACTGCTGATGCTACACGTTCTAAAACATTTATGACCATTAATAATGTAATTAAAGATCCGTCTTTTGTAGCAAAAACATTGGTAAATAATATTGGTGCAGATGAGTACGAAAATATTCACGATATTAATCATTTAATTGAAATATTTCAATTATTTAAAGAAGATAAAATTACCTCTGTTTTAGTTCAAAACGGAATTACACGCTATTTAAAAGATAGAACTTTTGATTACAAAAAGTATTTCGATGAGAATACGATTTCAGAAGCGCAAATAACAGCAGCCATTGCAAAAGTAATTTCAGAAAATGAAGCGATTGCAAACGATATTAAAGCCGGAAATCAAGGTAAAGCTGGTATTCTTGTAGGGAAAGTAATTGCCATTATTGGTAAAGGAGCTTCAGGTAAAGTAATTCGAGAAGAGATTCTTTATGCTGTTAGTGATTCTTCTTCAGCTGGTAGTCAAGAACCAAAAGCTAAAGACCAACAGCTAAAAGCAACTATCGAAAAGCAACAAAAAAGCACTGATGAAGAAGAATTACAGCAAACTCCTATAATAATCAAGGAAAATTATAGAACCCATACGATTACTCAATTATCAGACAAATCTATTTCAGAAAAAGTAACTTTATCGGGTTGGGTTTCTAGTGTGAGAGATCATGGTGAATTAATGTTTATCGATTTAAGAGATGCAAGTGGGCAAGTTTTTCAAGTACGTTTAAGTAGAGAGTCTTTTCCGAATTTAGACGAGTTGGTAAAATTAAAACCAGAGTCTGTAATTTCTGTAACAGGCATTGTTGTTCAAAGGAAAGAAGACGATTACAATGCAGGCTTAAGAACAGGTAAAATTGAGTTAGAAACTTCTGAATTAGAAATTTTAAACCTTTCTAAAACCCTGCCTTTCGAAATAAAAAGAGCAACAAAAACAAATGAAACCGTTCGTTTTCAATACAAATTTCTAGATCATAGAAATGAGGATGTAAAAAGAGCCATTGTGAATCGTCATAAAGTCATAAAATTATTGCGTGATATTTTAGACGAAGAAGAGTTTTTAGAAATTGAAACACCAATTTTAACTGCAGGTACAGATGAAGGTGCAAGAGAATTTATTGTACCTACAAGAAAACAATCTGGTTCTTTTTATACATTACCACAAGCACCACAGCAATTCAAGCAAATGTTAATGGTGGGTGGTTTTGAAAAATATTTTCAAATTGCACGTTGTTTTAGAGATGAAGATTCTCGAGGAGACAGGCAACCAGAATTTACGCAATTAGATATAGAAATGGCGTATGCAAGTATGCAGCAGATCATCGATTTAAACACCAAAATGTTTAATGAAATAGTTAAAAAAATCTATGGTAAAAAATGGATTTTACATCCTTTTGAAGTAATTACTTACAAAGAGGCCATGGATAAATATGGTTGTGATAGACCAGATTTACGTTATGGCTTGCAAATGCAAGATATTACAGACATTGTAAAAGATACTACTTTTCAGGTTTTTAGCAAACCTATTGAAGAAGGTGGAATTGTAAAATGTATCAAGGTTTCAGCAGCAGAACAAGGCAACAAACGTATGTCTAAAGGTCAGATAGAAAACTTGACAGCAATTGCACAACAACATGGTTTGGGTGGTTTGGCATACATTATTGTTAATGAAAACGATTTACAATCGCCAATAATTAAGTTTTTAGGCGAAGAAATTGCCGCAAATATTATCATAACAACTAATGCTCAAGTGGGCGATATAGTATTTTTCTCTGCTGCTGATTATGCAACAGCCAACAAAGCATTAGATGCTGTTCGTCAAGAAATGGGACGTATTTTAAAGTTGATAAATCCAAAAGAATTAAGACCAGCTTGGGTAGTCGATTTTCCAATGTTCGAGAAAAATGATGATGGTAGATGGACGTTTACACACAATCCATTTTCAATGCCGGCAGTGTATGATTTAGAAAAGCACATGAAAGGTAATGATGAAGAAATTGGAACTATCATCGCACAACAATACGATTTAATTTTAAATGGTTATGAAATTGGCGGAGGTTCTGTACGTGCTCACAAAGCAGAAATTTTAGAAGCAACCTATAAAAACATGGGTTACAATAAAGAAGAAATGCTAAAGAGTGTGGGAACCATGTATAAAGCATTTCAATATGGAGCGCCACCTCATGGAGGAATTGCTTGGGGGGTAGATAGATTAATGATGATTTTAGAAAAGAAAGCGTCGATTAGAGAGGTAATGGCTTTTCCAAAGACAGGAAGTTCAGAAGACTTATTATTTAATGCACCATCTATTTTATCTGATAAAAAGGTAGAAGAAATGAATGTGAAAATAATTAGAAAATAAAATCATTTGAAAAGGTTGCTCAATTTAAAAATCTACCTTATTTTTGTATCAACAATGAAAAATAATACAAAAAATACTTGGTGGTGGAACTCTCTTATCTAATAAGTGAGCACTAAACCTGTATATATAAAATATAAAAAAGGCTTATCTCACGATAAGCCTTTTTTCAGTTAAAAAATGTCTTCTCGAGCGCAGTCGAAAGGTCATTAAATTAAGAGAAATTAAAATGTTCTCGACTGCGCTCGAACTGACAATCAGTTATGAAAAACATACAATTTAAAACAATATTTAAAACAAAAATTGCAGACACCATTACACCTGTAGGTTTGTACTTGCGTTTTAGAGACAAATTTGCAAATACGCTCTTATTAGAAAGTTCAGATTATCATAGTAAAGAAGAAAGTTTTTCTTTTATTGCTATTGAGCCTGTGGTTTCTATAAAAGCAGAAAATCACCATTTAGTGTTTTCTCACAAAGAAAAGGAATTAGCAACTGAAAAAATAGGAAGAAATTTCAATACTATTTTCGAAAAATACACGCAAAAAATAGAATTAGACTGTCCATCAGAGTTAAAATCATTCAATGGTTTGTATGGTTATACTACGTATGATTCTGTGCAGTACTTCGAAAATATTGCTTTAAATGTAAAAGATGCACCATCTGCAATTCCCTTAATGCAATACAGTTTTTACAGGTTTGTTATTGCCATCAATCATTTTAATGATGAAATGACTTTGATAGAAAATGTAGAAGAAGGTACAGCATCTCGTATTAAAGAAATTCAAACGATTATAGATGCGCAAACATTCAATACTCAAAGTTTTAATATTGTTGGCGATGAAACCTCTAATGTTAAGGGCGAGGAATTTATAGAATATGTGAAAAAAGCAAAATCGCATTGTAAAAGAGGAGACGTTTTTCAGTTAGTTTTATCACGCCAGTTTCAACAAAAATTTAAAGGCGATGAATTTAATGTCTACAGAGCTTTACGTTCCATAAATCCGTCACCTTATTTGTTTTATTTCGATTATGGTTCTTTTAAATTGATGGGATCTTCACCAGAAGCACAAATTAAAATTTCTGCGGGTAGAGCAACCATCAATCCAATTGCTGGTACTTTTAGAAGAACAGGAGATATGGCAAAAGACATTCAGTTGGGTAAAAAATTAGCTGCAGATAAAAAAGAAACTGCAGAGCATGTAATGTTGGTAGATTTGGCGAGAAACGATTTAAGCAAACATGCAGACAATGTAGAGGTAGAGGTGTTTAAAGAAGTACAATATTTTAGTCACGTTATTCATTTAGTATCTACAGTTTCTGGTCAGCTAAAAGGAAACCCAATAGAAATTGTGGGCGATACTTTTCCTGCAGGAACGTTAAGTGGCGCACCAAAATACAAAGCAATGCAGTTAATAGACAAATATGAGAACCAATCTCGCGGATTTTATGGAGGTGCAGTAGGTATTATTGGTTTAGATGGTTCCATAAATTTAGCCATTGCAATTCGTTCTTTTGTAAGTAAAAATAACGTTTTGTATTACCAAGCAGGAGCAGGTATTGTAATTCATTCAGACGAAGAAAAAGAATTACAAGAAGTAAACAATAAATTGGCAGCGTTAAAAAAGGCGTTGATTTTAGCAGAAAATATTTAAAAAAATGCTTTTAGCTATTTGCAGTTAGTCTTTTGCTAATTGCCAAAAGCGAAAAGCCAAAAGCTTTTTAAAATGAAAATATTAATTTTAGATAATTACGATTCGTTTACCTACAATTTGGTACACATGGTAGAAAAAATTACAGGAAATTTTCCTGCAGTTTTTAGAAATGATGAAATAAGTATTAAAGATGTAGCAAAATACGACATCATCATGCTATCTCCAGGACCTGGAATTCCTGATGAAGCAGGGATTTTAAAAGAAGTGATTAAAACATACGCAGGTATCAAACCTATTTTTGGAGTATGTTTAGGTTTACAAGCAATTACTGAGGTTTTTGGTGGAAAAATCATCAATTTAGACGATGTTTTTCATGGAGTTGCAACTGAAATGAGGGTAACAGACTCTTCAGCAATTATTTTCAAAGACGTTTTAGAAACTTTTATGGCGGCACGTTATCATTCTTGGGCTGCAACAGATGAGGGGTTTCCAGAAGAATTAAAAGTAACAGCAAGAGATGAAGACGGTTTAATACAAGCAATTGAGCATCAGGTCTACCCAATTTCTGCAGTTCAGTTTCATCCAGAATCTATTTTAACAGATGTGGGTGAGCAGTTGGTTAGGAATTTTATCAACTCCTGCAAGGTTTTAAAAACCTTGTAGGTTTAAAACAATATTTGAATGAATACCTATAAGGTTTTTAAAACCTTGCAGGAAATTAAAAGGGGCTTTTTTATGAAAGACATTTTAAACAAACTATACAACCACGAAAGGCTATCAAAATCTGAAGCAACACAAATCTTAAAAGATATTGCAGCAGAAAAATACAACGATGCTCACTTAGCTTCTTTTATGACGGTTTTTATGATGCGTCCAATTACAGTTGATGAACTTTCTGGTTTTAGAAATGCATTGAAAGAATTGTCTATAAAAGTAGATTTTTCTGACTTTAATACCATTGATATTGTAGGAACTGGTGGTGATGGAAAAGATACATTTAACATATCAACTTTAACTTCTTTTATCGTTGCAGGAACAGGTCAAAAAGTTGCAAAACATGGTAATTATTCGGTGTCTTCTCAATCGGGTTCATCTGATATGTTAGAAAGTTTTGGGTATCAATTCACAAATGATGAAAATATTTTAAAAGAGCATTTAGAAAAAGCGAACATTTGCTTTTTACATGCTCCAAAATTCCATCCGGCAATGAAAGCTGTTGGACCCACAAGAAAGGCGTTAAAATTAAAAACGTTTTTTAATATGTTAGGCCCTTTGGTAAATCCGAGTTCACCTAAAAACCATATGCTAGGTACGTTTAATTTAGAAATTGCACGTTTGTACAATTATATTTTGCAAGAAGAAAAAGGTATCAATTACGGAATTATACATGCACTAGATGGTTATGATGAAATCTCGTTAACAAGTGGATTTAAACTATTTTCCAAAAAAGGAGAGCAAATTATAAATCCAGAAGATTTAGGGCAGCAAAGAATTGCACAATCAGAAATTTTTGGAGGAAATAATGTTTCTGAAGCAGCAAAAATTTTTAAAACTATTTTAGAAGGAAAAGGTTCAGAAGCCCAAAACAATGTGGTATTAACAAATGCTGCTTTTGCATTAACTATTGTTGATGAAAATAAGTCTTTCGAAGATGCTTTTGAAGAAGCCAAAAATGCATTATTTGGTTTAAAAGCAAAACAAACATTAGATAAACTAGTAAGTATATAATGGCAAAAAAGAAAAACAATTTAATTTTAATTATTCCTGCATTTCTGTTGATGGGAACTGCTATCGGAATTCAAACTAAAAATCTTTTTAAACAAATGATTATTGGTTTGATTGTTGGAATTATTGTTTACTTTTTTTTACTAAGAAGAAATAAAAAATTAAATAAATAATGTCATTCCGAAAGAGGAACGAAGTTGAAAAATTTCTTATCAATAAGTTGAGATTTCTCCATAAAGTGGAAATGACAAATTAGAATAAAAATGACAATTTTAGATAAAATAATCGCATTTAAAAAGAAGGAAGTTGCTAAGATAAAAGCAGAGATTCCTGTAAAGAAATTAGTAGAAAGTCCAAGTTTTGGAAGAACAACATTTTCATTAAAAAAATCTTTGTTAGAAGTTGGTTCAACAGGAATTATAGCAGAATATAAGCGTCAATCTCCATCCAAAGGAATTATTAACGACAAAGCAACCATTGCAGATGTTACCAATGGTTATTTAGATGCAAATGTAGCTGCACAATCTATTTTAACAGATACTTCTTTTTTTGGAGGAACCATGGCAGATTTAATGGAAGCAAGAGTCATCAATCAACAAAAACCTATTCTTAGAAAAGATTTTATTGTGGATGGTTTTCAAATTGTTGAGGCCAAAGCCATAGGTGCAGATGTAATTTTATTAATCGCTTCTTGTTTAACTTCCGAAGAATTAAAAAACTATGGAAATTTGGCAACAGATTTAGGAATGGAAGTTTTATATGAAGTGCATACTCAAGAGGATTTAGATAAAATTAACGATTTAGATAATAAAATTATAGGTATAAATAATCGAAATTTAAAAACTTTTGAAGTTGATTTGGAGCATTCCATTAAGTTAGCAGATCAAATACCAGATACCTGTTTAAAAGTTTCAGAAAGTGGAATTTCTGATCCCAAAATAATTGTTGGATTAATAGAATTTGGTTTTCAAGGTTTTTTAATTGGAGAAAATTTTATGAAAACAGATAATCCTGGGGAAGCCTGTCAAGATTTTATTAATCAGATTCGCTAAAAGTTCAAGTGTGAATTATTATCTATGTAAAAGACATTTTCTAGAGATTGAATAAGAAAAAATCACGCGATTAAACAAATAAACGATTAAACCATAAAAAGAATGAAACTCAAAGTTTGTGGCATGAAATTTACAGAGAATATGCAGCAAGTTGCAGCATTAAATCCTGATTATTTAGGATTTATTTTCTATGAAAAATCAAAAAGAAATTTTGAAGGAATCATTCCAGAATTGCCAAAAGAAATTAAGAAAACAGGTGTTTTTGTAAATGAATATATAGAAATTGTTGTCTCTTTGGTAGAGGAGTATAGATTAGATGCGATTCAATTACATGGAGATGAATCTGTGGAATATATTTTAGATTTAAAAAAGCAATTAGCAAACAATAGAGCTTTATTTATCGAAGAAAATAAATCGATTAAAAAGAAAAAAAATCAGCATTATATTTCTAAAAATAATGTTGAAATCATTAAGGTTTTTGGTATAAAAGATGAATTTAATTTTGAGGTTTTACAGCCTTATTTAGAAGTAGTAGATTACTTTTTATTTGATACCAAAGGAAAAGAAAGAGGAGGAAATGGTGTAAAATTTGATTGGACCGTTTTAGAAAATTATCCATATAATAAACCTTTCTTTTTAAGTGGTGGAATAGGTGTAGACGATGTAGAACAAATCCAAATAGTGAGAAAAACCAATTTACCCATTTACGCATTAGATGTAAATAGTAAATTTGAAAGTAAACCTGGAGTTAAGAAAATAGAAGAGTTAGAAAAATTTAAAAAAGAAATTTTTGTGTAATTGTGTATTCGTTGTTTGTGTAAAAAACACTTAGAACAACAATTACACGATTAAACAATTGAACAATTACACAACATAAAATATGAAAAGTAAATTTCACCCAGATAAAAACGGATATTTTGGCCAATTTGGAGGGGCATTTATTCCTGAATTATTGTATCCTAATGTAAAAGAATTAGAAGATAATTATATTCAAATTATCGAATCTGAAGATTTTCAAACAGAATACAAATCTTTATTAAAAGATTATGTTGGGCGTCCAACACCATTGTATTTAGCAAAACGTTTGTCTGAAAAATACGGAGCTCATATTTACTTAAAACGAGAAGATTTAAACCATACAGGAGCTCATAAAGTAAACAATACAGTTGGCCAGATTCTAATTGCAAAAAAGTTAGGGAAAACAAAAATTATTGCAGAAACAGGTGCAGGTCAACATGGAGTAGCAACAGCAACAGTTTGTGCCTTAATGGGTTTAGATTGTACTGTTTTTATGGGAGAAAAAGACATTGAACGTCAAGCGCCCAATGTTGCTAGAATGAAAATGTTGGGAGCCAAAGTAGTTTCAGCAACATCTGGTTCTAAAACCTTAAAAGATGCTACAAACGAGGCTATTCGTTATTGGATTCAAAACCCAGAAACTTTTTATTTAATAGGTTCTGTGGTTGGACCACATCCACACCCGGATATGGTGGCTCGTTTACAAGCCATTATTTCTGAAGAAATGAAATGGCAGTTAAAAGAAAAAACAGGAAAAGAAAATCCAGACACCATAATTGCTTGTGTTGGTGGAGGTTCTAATGCTGCAGGTGCTTTTTATCATTATTTTGATGATGAAGACGTAGAGTTAATTGCAGTAGAAGCTGCTGGTTTAGGCGTAAATTCAGGTGAAAGTGCAGCCACATCACAGTTAGGTGAGGTTGGGATTATTCACGGTTCTAAAACTATTTTAATGCAAGATGATTATGGGCAAATTGTTGAGCCATATTCTATTTCTGCAGGTTTAGATTATCCTGGTGTTGGACCTTTGCATGCCTATTTATATGAAAGTAAGCGAGCAAAATTTATGAATGCAACAGATAAAGAAGCGTTAACCGCAGCTTACGAATTAACAAAAATAGAAGGTATTATTCCCGCCTTAGAAACCGCTCATGCTTTAGCAGTTTTACCAAAAATGGACTTAAAAAAAGACCAAGTTGTGGTAATCAATTTATCTGGAAGAGGAGATAAAGATTTAGAAACGTATATTAAATATTTAGATGCATAATGAATTCGAAAATTAATTTTATAGAAAATGAAATAGCGAGCTTAAGAAAAGAATTAAACGCTCATTCACTATATAAAAATTTTGAAGATATTGAGGATATTAAAATCTTCATGGAAAGCCATGTTTTTGCAGTTTGGGACTTTATGTCGCTTTTAAAAGCTTTACAAATTAATTTAACATCAGTTTCTTTGCCTTGGTTTCCAAAGGGAAACAGTAATTTAGTTCGCTTTATTAATGAAATTACATTAGCAGAGGAAAGCGACTTGGACAAGGATGGTGTTGTAAAAAGTCATTTTGAAATGTATTTGGACGCTATGAAAGAAATGGGTGCAAATACCAATGAAATTAACTGTTTTATTGATAACTTAAAAAGTTCTTCTCTTTCCGTAAGCGAAAGTTTAGAAACTACTAAGGTTATAAATGCAGTAAAAGATTTTGTGAATTTTACGTTCGATATAATATCATCTAAACAATTGCATAAAATTGCTAGTGCTTTTACATTTGGTAGAGAAGATGTTATACCAGACATGTTTTTAAATATTGTAAATAAATCTTCTTCAGAAGATAAAAATTATGATAGTTTTATTTATTATTTAAATAGACATATTGAGTTGGATGGAGATGAACATGGTCCATTGTCTTTACAAATGGTTTCAGAATTATGTGGTGACAATGAGCAAAAATGGGACGAAGTTTTAGAGGTTGCAAAAAAATCTTTAGAAGTAAGAATAAACTTATGGATTGGAATAGAAGAAGAAATTTTAAAAGGTAAAACAGAAATTGGTTTAAAATGACAGCATTAAACGCACTATTAGAAGAAAAAAGTAATTTACTTTCTATCTATTTTACTTGTGGCTTCCCTCAACTAGAGGATACTACAAAAGTAATTCAAGAGTTAGAAAAAAGTTATGTAGATTTTATAGAGGTTGGTTTACCTTATTCAGACCCTTTGGCAGATGGACCAACTATACAAGATAGCAGTCAAAAAGCATTGCAAAATGGTGTTAATTTAGATGTTGTTTTCAATCAGTTGATGACTATAAAAAGTACCAATAAAACACCTTTGGTTTTAATGGGGTATTTAAACCAGATGCTAAAATATGGTGAAGATAAATTCTGCCAAAAAGTAGTAGATTGTGGAATTGATACCTTAATCATTCCTGATTTACCTATGGTAGAATTCGAAAATCACTATCAACAATTATTTGATAGATATGGCTTGACAAATGTGTTTTTAATTACTCCAAATACAGAAGTAGAGCGAATTAAAAAAATAGACAGTTATACAAAAGCATTTATTTATGTCGTTGCATCATCATCAATTACTGGTGCAAAAGGCGAAATTTCGAAGGAGCAAATTGCCTATTTTGAGCGAATAAAAAGTATGAATTTAAAAAGTAAATTGATTGTAGGTTTTGGTATTTCAGACAAAACTACATTTAATACAGCTTGCAAATATGCAAATGGAGCTATTATTGGATCTGCTTTTATTAAATATTTAAATACTAATGGAGTTACTAAAATTAATGATTTTATTGCGCCAATAATAAGTTAATACCTTCTTTAATATTTATTAGAGAAGGTATTAAAACTTAATGTTTTATAATTTACAAAGCTGTTTTAACTTCTATTACTCCATTTGCTCCTCTTAAGCCATATATAGCTGCATCTGGACCTTTTAAAACTTTAACTGTTTTAATTGTTGTAGGTACAATATCACCAAAAGTTGTAGCATCAACTTGTGTACCATTTAAAACGAACAATGGATTGCTTCCACCACCAAAATTAGATATTCCTCTTATTCTGATACTGTTGTTCCCATTAACAGAAACACCAGGAACTTTACCTCTAATATAATCGTAAATAGTTAAAAACTGTTTAGCACCAGCCACGACCTCTTTTTTATTGCTAGAAATTATCTCGGATTTATTTTCTCCTGGTCTAATTAATATAGTTAGATTTTTTTCTCCGTTATATTTTATTGCTTTTATACCATGCATAACAGAGAAGGCAGCAATTTGTAGAGGTCTACTTTTTAATTTTATTTTAAATACACCTTTTTTGTTTGTTCTACGTGCTTGTTTTTTATTATCAAATAAAATTGAAGCACCAGGTATCGCTTTGTTATTTTCGTCTTTTACAGTAATTGTAAGATTTATTACTTCTTTATTTTGTGAAAGTATTGAAGAAGATGAGCTGATAAACAGAGTTATTAAGAGTAGTTTTATAAGTTTCATAATTTTTATGTTTTTTTATTAAAATAATATCAAATATCATTCCGAAATTATTTATTGATGATATTTAATTTTTGTATAAAAATAAGAAGAAAATGTCAAATTTTAATTTTTTCTCCATTAATATAAGTATTAGTAGCTTTAGTTTTAGGAATGTCTTTACCATCTACTTGCATAATATCTTGGTTTAGAATTACAAAATCAGCAAATTTACCGACTTCAATAGAACCTTTTTCGTTTTCTTCAAAATTAGAATATGCAGCCCAAATGGTCATTCCTTTAAGTGTCTCTTCTCTTGATAATGCGTTTTCCATTTGAAAACCATTTTCTGGATAATTTTCTAGATCTTTTCTTATAGTTGCTGCATAGAATGTTAAAAAAGGATTTACTTGTTCTACAGGAAAATCTGTGCCCAAGGCAATTTTACCATATTTATTTAATAAATCTTTAAACGCATATGCACCTTTCATTCTTTTTGAGCCAATTCTATCTGCTGCCCAATACATATCTGAAGTTGCATGAGTTGGTTGTACTGAAGGTAAAATATTATCGAATTTATCAAAATCTTCTTCAGATATTATTTGTGCATGCTCTATTCTCCAACGTCTATTTTTATCATTTTTTAATACCTCTTTATACGTTTTTAACATCCAGGTATTTGCAGAGTCACCAATAGCATGGGTATTCATTTGATAGTCTGAAGCTGCAATTTGTTTTGCAATTTCTTGATACCTTTTGGGCGAATATATTAAAGCTCCAAAATGATTCTCTCTATCTGAATATGATTTGCGCATAGCAGCACCTCTAGAGCCCAAAGCTCCGTCACCATAAACTTTAAAAGATCGCACGTTTAATCGATCAGTTTTAATAATACCTTTTTTGATGTAATAATCTATTTGCGTTTGTTTGTCTCCAGAAACCATGGCATAAACACGCATTTTTAGGGAGCCTGCTTTTTGTAAACTATCTATTAATTCTATAGTATTTCTATTTAAACCCGCATCATCAACTGTTGTTAAACCATAAGAAAATGCAATTTTTTGTGCATCTAACAATCCTTGTATCGCCTCTTTTTTAGAGGTTTCCGGAAACTTTATATAATCCATTGCATTGTCAATTAACACACCTGTAAGTTTACCATTTTTAGTGATAAACTCTCCACCCTCTACTTTAAAAGGTTCAGTTATTTCTGAGAAATTTAGCGCTGCCTGATTTACTAATAGCGCATGACCATCTACTCTTGTTACAGCAACTGGAATTTCAGGAAAAAGTGCATCTAATTTTTCTTTAGTAGGAAACTCTTTAACTTGCCAATCATTTTGATCCCAACCACGTCCTGTAATAAAAGTTGTATTTTTTTCTTTTTGAAAATCAACCAACTTTTGTAAAACTTCATCATAACTTTTTGTGCCCTCTAAAGATACTTTTTGTTGCTGTAAACCCATTCTGTAAAAATGGCAATGCGCATCTATTAAACCAGGTACTATTGTTTTGTTTTTGGCATCAACCACCTCAGTAGCCTCATATTTGCCTTCTATTTGAGCATTGTTACCTACTGCAATAAAAATACCATCTTTTATAGCAAAAGCTTCTGCTTTATCAAAATTATTATTTACAGTATATGTATTTGAATTTATGACAATTAAATCTACTTTTTCTTTTTTGCAACCAAAAAGTAATAGGGTGATAATTGATATTTGTAAAAGTTTTTTCATAAAGTTTATTCTTAAGCATTAATATAAATAAAGTATGCCCAATACATTAATAAAAATTGAAGTGGTATTCTAAGATAAGCTATTTTTTTTGAGCCAATAGCAGGTCTAATTTTTGTAGCATCCCAAATATGTATTGGTAAAAAAATAATCATTAAAATAAAAATTCCTGCTGCAGCGTATTTGGTAAAATTTGTAAAAAATAAACCAAGACCTACAATAAATTCGAGTACACCAAAAATATAATTTACAACTAGTTTAGGTAAAAAATCTGGGATAAAATTTTTAAAAATCTTAGGTTTTATAATGTGCATGATACCTGCAAAACAGAATAAAACACCTAAAATAATTTTTAAAAAAAGTGAAATTGTATCCATAAAATTATGGTTTAACAGGAGTGTTATTGTATAAATATTTATCCATTAAATAAATAATACTAGCCATAGAAGCACTACCTAATTCTAACTCTCGTTTGTTAACCTTATCAAAAGTATCTCTACTTGTATGATGATAATCAAAATAACGTTGAGAATCTGGTCTATACCCAACTAAAGTTACATTTTTACCTTTTAAAGGAGAAATATCTGCACCAGAACCACCTTTGTCTAAATCGTGTAAACCATAAGGTGATAATAGTTTTTTCCAGCTTTGTAATAGTTTTGTATTTACAGTATTTGCATCTATAGAAAAGCCTCTTGGTGTATGACCGCCAGCATCAGATTCTAAACCTCCAATATGAATTTCTTTATTTTGTTTTGCTAATTCAGCATACTTTTTTGCACCTCTTGTTCCGTTTTCTTCATTCATAAAAAAGACAACGCGTAAAGTATTTTTGGGTTTGATATTGTTCTTTTTAAATAAATAAGCCACTTCTAGAGATTGCACAATTCCTGTACCATCATCATGCGCTCCTTCACCCAAATCCCATGAATCTAAATGTCCACCAACTATAAAAATATTTTCAGGCGTTTCTGAGCCTTTAATTTCTCCAACTACATTAAAAGAAGGTGCATCTGGTAACGTTTTACAATTTTGTTTAAAGTAGAATTTTAGATTTGGATTTTTCTTTAAATCATCGCTTAAAATATTAGCCGCTTTAGAACTAATAGCAGCAGCAGGTATGTATTTGTCTTTTGGTAAATTTCCATAACTCATGGTTCCCGTGTGTGGAAAATCGTCGATAGAATTTGTCATAGAACGGACAATAACCCCTTTTGCACCAAATTTACCACAGATGGCAGCACCTTGAACTCTTTGGTCTACGCAACCACCATAAGCTCTAAATGTGTTTATTAAGGTATCATCAAAAGGTCTGTTAAAAAATACAATTTTACCTTCCATTTTATTACCTAGTTTTGTGGCTTCTTCTAAAGAACTAACCTCTAAAACTTCTGCTAAAACACCTGTTTTTGGTGTTGCAATAGAAAAACCTAAAGCACAAATAGGTACATTTTTTTGTGCTCCATTTGTAGTGTATGTAGCAATTTCTTTTTCTCCTCTAACCCAGTGTGGTACCATAACTGGTTGCAGCCAAACTGAATCTAAACCTACGTTTTTCATTAATTTTGCACCCCATTCTACAGCTTCTGCTGCTTCTGGTGAACCAGATAATCTACCTCCAATATTTTGAGTTAAATCTCTTAACCATTCGTAAGATTTACCATCTGTTAGGGCGCTGTTAAATAGTGTTTTAATGCTTGTAGAGTCTTTTTTTTCTTCATTAGAAAGACCTGTTTTTGCTATTTTTTCAGGTTTCTTAGAACAAGAAACGATATACATTGAAATTGCTAAGAATAGTAAAATTTTTTTCATGAAGTTTGGTTTTATTTGCTATAAAATTACAAAATTGAATTTAGATATTTCCTTTAACAATCTGTTAGTTTTTTTTCTACTTCACTAAAAACAAATCTATATTTTCTAAAATTTTCTTTAGACATA